>NZ_SOGK01000051.1:0-64968 GCF_004564305.1 Cryobacterium sp. TMT3-29-2 | reverse complement strand
CACCAATAGCGCCGGCCGAGTCGTGGTGTCGTCGAACCGCCGCCTAGCAACCGGGGAATCGCTACGCAGTGACGGGTATCGAAACGCCGAGCGGATGCCCTGTTCGCGCACGCCGCTCGAGATCGTACTCATCTAAGCGCGTCGACGACACGACCCAGACCAATGCGGCATCCGCCAGAATTCGCCAGCTCATAATCTCGCGCACCGACGGCGGGAAAACCTACCTTGCCTGCGCGCTGGCCATCGGCGCTTGCCAGAGCGAACATTCGGTTCTTACTTCCGGATGGACGACCTCGCCCGCCGCCTCGTCATCGCCCGCGGCGACAGCATTGCCCACCAGAAGCTGTTGAACGAGCTCTCCAACATCGATTTGCTCATCATCGATGACTTCCTCACCGTCGGCGTCGACAGCGACGCCGCCAGCGACCTGTTCGCAATCCTCGCGATCCGCGAACACCGGCTGCCGACGATGATCGCCTCGCAGACCGGTCCGGCGCGCTGAGTTGCCGAGCTGCCCGACCGGGTCGCGGCGGACTCGATCGTGAACCGCCTCGCCAACAACGCCCGGATCATCAACCTTGGCCAGATCGATATGCGCCGGCACCGCAACGACCAAGCCCGCGCCCAGGACGGCTACTGGGAGTGATGCTCAGCGGCCCAGGCACGAAGCGCGGGCCGCTACCACCTCGTCAGAACCGTGCTATCACCTGCATGGACCACCTGCATGGACTGGCGCTACCATCAAGCGCTACTCGCAATCCGGCCATCTGTGCGACCCGCCGCAGAGGACCCGAACCGTCGACGCCGGCGTGGCCTTGACCCCGGAGAGTGGACACGGGTTAAGCGGCGAGTTGGATCTCTGCGGCCTGTGACGAGTATTGCATCTCGAAGTCCACTGGGGTGACGTGCCCGATCGAGGAGTGCCGGCGGCGGCGGTTGTAGCGGTCCTCGATCCAGTCCGCGACGCCTTGGATCGCGCGGGCTCGGGTGGGCCAAACCCGGCGGTAGTAGAACTCTTTCGACGACTGCGCCCGCGCTCTGAATTGCCTCAACATTGTGACGCACTTCAAAGGCTGTGGCCTCGAGTGCGGATCTATATATATCGCCACGCGTGTGTGACAGCGTGAGGCCAGCGAAGACCCCTCGGGCGTCTGGGTCCATGATGGGGGTTCGTTCACCGGCGAAGTACGGCAGCATGAGCAGACCGTGGGCGCCTGGTCCGGAAACCGCTGCTTCCCTAACAAGCACGGGGTAGTCCGGCGCTCCAAACAAGTCTCGCAGCAACCCCGTTATTGCGCCCGACGTTGCCATCCCTCCTGCAAGGTTCCGCGTTCCCTTGAAGACGCCGACTGTTCCCCAGAGTCCCGGAACACTGATCCGTTCGCTGAGAGTGCTGATCAGGAACATTGTGGTGCCGTACATGAGCATGAGATCACCAGGCTTCTGGGCGCCGACGCTCACCGCTTCAGTCCAAGCATCAATCGAGCCGGCGATGACGGGGATGCCTCGTGGCAGACCTGTCACCGCCGCCGCCTCTGCCGTCACTGGCCCAACCACGTCGTCCGCCCAAACAAGGTCCGGCAGTTCGAGTTCTGGAGCGATGAGATCCGCCCACGGTTTGTACCATTTGTTTTCCACAGTGTCGTACAACGGCGTGCACTGACTGGCTGACTCATGGTCGAGCACGTAGCTTCCGGTCAGTGCCCTACGTGTCAGGGTGAGTTGAGGCCAGTAGCTCAGAGCAAGTCCGCCGTTTGACGTAGGGCGAGAATCAGGAAGTCCCACTATGTCCAGCCCCTCGTTGATCGCCGTGCGCGACGATAGTTCCATGAACAACAGCAGTCCCGGCCCCCGCGCGGGCGGCCCCACGCCCTGGCGTTCGTTCACCCCGAAGCAGAAACTTGACCACCTCGCCGCCTACGAGGACGCCATCTCCCGCAACGGGGGCGGCGCGTATTTGCGGGAGCAGGGTATCTATTCCTCGCAGATCACGGAGTGGCGAAAACTGCGCGACGCCGGGGTACTGCAGGGCAAGAAACCCGGGGAGAAGATCGGCCGGCTCACGCCCGAACAGGCCGAGATCGCCCGCCTCCGCCGCCAACTGGAGGTGACGGAACGGCGGTTGGAAACGACGGGGGTGGCGTTGGAGATCATGTCAAAAATGCACGAGCTACTCGAAAATCTTTCGAAGAGCTCGCGGGACGAAACACCGCACACGAAACCGTGATGACCACCTACCGCGACCTCACCACCCGCGGTGTACCGACTCGGACGGCCGCCGCCCTGGTCGGGTTACCGCGGGCGACCGCGACCCGGACGGCTCGCACCAGGGTCACCCGGCCGGTATCGGTGCCGGCGCACCGCCTCGACGTCCTCGAACGGGCCCGGATCCTGGCGGTGGTGAACTCGGCCCGGTTCGTGGACTTGCCGCCGATCCAGATCTACGCGCAGCTGCCCGACGAGGGTGTGTATTTGGCGTCGATCTCAACGATCTACCGGGTGTTGGGCGAGAACAAGCAGGTCAGGGAACGCCGCCGATTGGCCCGCCACCCGGCCAGGGCGATCTAGGAACTGGTCGCCACCGGCCCCGGCCAGGTCTATACGTGGGACATCACCAAACTGCCCGCCCGATCAAGGGCAAGTACTTCGACTGCTTCGTGATGATCGATATCTACTCCCGCTATATCGTCGGCGTGAAGGTCCATCCGGCCGAGTCCGCCGTCCTCGCCGCGGAGATGATGAGAGAGACCTTCTCCATCCATGGCACCCCGCAGGTCGTCCACGCCGACCGGGGCACGTCGATGACGAGCAAGACCGTCGCCGCACTGCTCTCGGATCTCGAGGTCACGAAGTCGCACTCCCGACCCCGGGTCAGCAACGACAACCCCTACTCGGAGTCGTGGTTCAAGACGCTCAAGTTCGCCCCGGTGTTCCCTGAACGCTTCGGCAGCCTCGGCGATACCCGACGCTTCATGAATACCTTCGTCGAGGGTTACAACCACAACCACCGGCACACCGGGATCGGGCTCAACACCCCTGCCGACGTCCACTACGGCCTCGCCGCCGGCAAGGCCGCCGAACGGGCCGCGACCCTCGCCGCAGCACGCGCCCGGCACCCCGAGCGCTTCAGCACCAGCTGCGACCCGAAGATCCTCGCCGCCCCCGACGCGGCCTGGATCAACAAGCCCGCCGAAGCTCAAGAAGACGAGCCAAAACTAGCCGCTTGAACTCACGCTGGCCTCATTCACCTTGACAAATTCCGCAGCTGCCATGCCAACCAAGAGGCAGGCATGAAGAACCGTTTTGCCCGCGCAAAAACCTCTGGTTCCAGCCACGGAGTGACGACGAGTGTTGCCTGTGTCGAGGTCAGCGAAGGTGTTTGAATGCCGTTCCCGATCGTCCAACAACGATCGCCACTTCCGAACCAGGGCGAGGTCCTCCCGGACCCAGCGACGGCATCTCCACGACCCGACCTCGTGACCCGGATGCTGCCTTTCCGTCTCGACGGAATCCTGGCTCAGCTCTGCCCGCCCTTCCGCTTGCGGAAGGCGATCATGTTCATGCGGCTGCCGCACCGGGCGCTGCAGAATCGTTTGGACCCGTTGCGGGAGAGATCCAGGATGAGGCCGGCGCAGTCATCCGCCCCACAGATCCGCAGCCGCTGCATCTCATCCATTCGGATGACGTCCGTCAGGGCAAGCGCGGCCTCCACGCGCATCCGTTCACCGAGCGGAGCGTCGGACGTCGTCGCGTGCAGGTGCCAGTCGGACCCGTCGTGCCGGGCGAGATACGGCAGGGCGTGCGCGTCGGCCAGCATCTTATTGACCTGGACCACTGCAGCGTCCCGTTCGAGGCTCCAGACGAGCCGCACCTGATCGCGGGCGCTCAGCACATCCCGCCGCTCGTACTCGTCCCCGTCGATGCGGCCGGAAAAGGGATACCCCGCAAGGAAATCGGCCAGTTGCTCGAGCGTCGCGATCTCGTCGGTGCCGCTTCGGGAGGCCGCCGGGTCGGTATTTCCGAGCTCAGCGGCGAACTCCAGCGCCTCCTCGGTGTCATGGGCAAACTGCATGTTGACTCCTAACAGGACCTGGCGTATCGTTATGGTCATTAACAATTGTAGACCGCAACACTGAACGCTGGAGGAGCAGTCATGGTGAAGATCTCCTCAACGTCAGCCGGCCTGGCAGTAGCGGTCCTCGGGTCCGTCTCGTTCGGCACCTCCGGCGCGTTCATCAAGCCGCTCCTCGAGTCGGGCTGGTCCCCGACCGCGGCCGTGACCGCCCGGGTGGCTATCGGCGGGCTCGTTCTGCTGCCGGTCGCCCTCGTCTCGCTGCGCGGACGCTGGCCCGCCCTGTGGCGGGCGCGTTGGCGGGTGATCGTGATGGCCATCGTCGGCGTCGTCATCACCCAGGTTTTTTACTTCGCCGCGATCCAGACCATTCCCGTCGCCACGGCACTGCTGATTGAACTTCTCGCGCCGCTGCTCTTGGTCGGCGTCGCGTGGGCGACGACCCGGCGCGTCCCGCGCGCCCTGGTTCTGATCGGCTCGGTTTTCGCCGTCGGCGGCCTGCTGCTCGTGATCGGCCCGGGGGCCGTTCGCGCCGTCGACCCGGTCGGCCTGATGTTCGCGTTCTGCGCCATGATCGGCTGCGCGACCTACTTCGTCGTGGCGGCCCGTCCCAGCGACGGGCTATCGCCGGTCGCGTTCGCGGCCTCGGGTCTCGTGCTGGGCGGCCTGGTCCTGGGTCTGCTCGGTGTCGCCGGCCTTCTGCCGCTCACCGCAACGTTCGGCGACCTGCCGCTCGCGGGTGTCGAACTGCCGTGGTGGGTGCCGTTGGGAATCGTAGCGGTGGTCAGCACCGCGATCGCCTATGTCGCCGGCATCACCGCGGCCGAGGCCCTCGGGTCGCGGCTGGCCTCCTTCGTGTCCCTGCTCGAGGTCGTCTTCGCGGCTCTGTTCGCCTGGCTCCTGCTCGGCGAACAGCTCACGCCCCTGCAACTCCTTGGCGGCGCCTTGATCCTGGGCGGTATCGCGGCCGTTCGCGCCGCGGGCTCTACGGACGAATTCCCCGCCACCTCCCTCGAGAAGCTGGAGTCACCAGCGTTCGGAGCACACGTTCTCGAGACCCGCTGATCCGTTCGACGTTCGTCATGCGGCCGACGCCCCTGCCCTATTTTGAAAAACGTCGTCCCCATGCCTGACTCAACGAAGAGCACGCCTATCGGCCAGCGCGATATCCTTGATTACCCGCGCTACGCGGGCCTCGCGACATTCGCCCTGCTTCCGCGGATCGAAGACGTTCCGCAAGCCGACGTGGCAGTCCTGGGCATCCCGTTCGACGCCGGCACCAGTTTTCGGCCCGGTGCGCGCTTCGGTCCGAATCACATTCGCGAAGCATCCCGGCAGCTTCACCCCTATCACCAGACTCACGACGTGTATCCGTTCAGGGTGAACCAGGTCGTTGACGCCGGCGACCTCGGAGTCACCCCATACAGCATTGAGGCGGCGGTCGCCTCGATTGAGAAAGCGGCCAGCGGATACGCAGAGCAAGGGATCCGGCTGGTCACGCTCGGCGGTGACCACACTATCGCTCTCCCCCTACTTCGAGCAGTTGCCAAGAAGAACGGACCACTCGGCGTCATTCACTTCGATGCCCACCTGGACACCTGGGACACATATTTCGGCGCCCCGATTTGGCACGGGTCACCGTTCCGACGTGCCGCCGAGGAAGGCCTCCTGGATTCTCAACGATGCGTCCACGTCGGACTCCGCGGTGGTGTCTACGACAAGACCGAACTTGAAGCCGACGGAGTACTGGGGTTCCAGATCATCCGCGCTGACGACTACGAGACGCACGGCGCGGCAAAAATCGTCGAGCGCATCCGCAATCGAATCGAGGGTGGGCCGGTCTACATCTCCATCGACATCGACGTGCTCGACCCAGCGCATGCGCCGGCCACCGGCACACCGGAAGTCGCCGGACTCACCACCCGGGAGCTGTTCACCACCCTTCGCGGGCTGACCGGCATCGGGATCGTGGGCGCCGACATCGTGGAGGTGGCGCCAGCCTATGACCACGCGGCTTTGACGGGACTAGTGGCGGCTCACACCGCCTGGGAAGTCCTCTCACTCATGGCCTATGACAAGGAGCACTACGGCCTGTAGCGAGTGGGCCGTGGGAGCGTGAGGAAATTTGAAGAAAGATCCCACAAGACGGATTCTGGGCTGTCCGGGTAGCACCCTCCGCAAGCAGTTCGCGTCGCGACCCTTAAGACCCTAATGCCGTTTGCCGCAGCGTGGACCATGAAGGGCGGCACTCAGCAGTTCGATGAGGAGTGTTTTCGCGGACGTTGAGCGGAATTGAATGAGGTTTGGATATGTCAAATTCGGACCCGGGCGGTCTATAAAGGACCCGGTCGTGACACCCCTGTAGTGGGTCGTGCGGGACTGCCTTGGCCATGCGGGCAACAGCCACTCGCGCATGCGCTAGCTTTAGCCTCATGTTGTGGCGGGGATTCCCTCACCGCGAGTCCTCTGAAGAACTGAGAGCACCGTTGACCAAGCTCATCGCTATAGTGCGTCTCGCGGCCGTCACGCTTGGGGTCGTGGCCATCATCGCCACTCTGGCTGACACCGCTACTAGGGCGACGATCAACCCGTTCAACTTCTTCGGGTTCTTCACCATGCAGAGCAACATCATCTGGCTCGTAGTGATGGCAATCACGGGAGTCGGCGTGCTGCGCGGGAAGAAGCAATCAGACCTGCTCCCCCTCACCCGCGGCTGCGCGACGGCATACATGATCCTCGTCGGCGCCATTTACAACGTGCTCTTGGCTGGCCAAGAGGGCGGCGTTGCCCTCGAGTGGGCGAACAACGTCGTTCATATCATCCTCCCGATCTATGCCGTGCTCGACTGGATCCTTTTCGCTGACCGCCCGCCGCTGGCATGGAAGCGCCTTTGGGTTTCGTTGATCTATCCGATGGTTTGGGTGGTTGTCGTACTCATTCGGGGAGCCACCGATGGGTGGGTTCCCTACCCCTTCTTAAATTCTGACACTGGATACGGATCCGTGTTTGCCTACGTGATTGGTATTGCAGTGCTGACCGTCGTCACCGCCGCGGTCGTGTGGGGTCTCAGTCGAATGCAGCGTGTGAAACTTGCGCCCGCCAAGGCAATGGCCTAAACAACGAAGCCGGTCCCCCATCGGCCCAACTGTCATCTCCATAGTTGAGCGCGGGCGTGGGCGAGGCGGTGCGAGTCGGTTCCGGTTTCGATAATCGTGCCGTTGAAGGTGGGTCGGTCGACGATCGCGTCGCAGAGCCTCGGTCAAAGAAGGTCTTCGTCCATCCGGGGAAGGATCCGTTGGATGCGTTCCCGATGCTGTTGCTCTCTTCTCTTTCGGTGAAAGTTGAAGTCGAAGTCCCCCAACAACGTATCCCGCGGGAAGCCAGCGGCCTTTACCCGCCGCACCGAAGAGCGTCGGTCTCGGGCGTCACATTCCGCTACGAGGAGCTCGGCGAGATACCGTTGGGAGTTGAGTGGCTCCTTCTGCCCTGCGGTGGTCGACTCCTCGACCACCGCCCGGATCATGAGGAACCGGAGCCTGCGGCATGCCTGATCTATCGCAGCCGCCGGCGAGTACCGCGGCCGGCAGCATCCGACGGTGGTCGCTGCCCACGAGAATCCGGCAGACGTGAGGGATGACGAGACCGACGAAACCGATGCCGCCGGCAACGGACAGGATGGTCCCGGTCAGAAGTGCCGTGGCCACCAGCAACCCTCCGCGCAGACGCTGCACAGAGACACCGAGCGAGGTCGCGGCTTCATCGCCCATCAGCAAAGCGTTGAGCGCGCGGCCCTGCAGGAGGGCAAGTAGGAGTACGGCGACCAGCACCACCGCCGGGGCGGCGAGCTGATTCATGGTCACTGCCGAGACGCTGCCAAGTAAGAAGAACAACACACTGAACACGTTTTGGGCATCGGTCGTGATGGTGAGGTAACTCGTGACCGCGCTGAACAGCGAGCCCAGAGCCACTCCGGAGAGAATCAGAACTCGAGGCAACCGGAATTGCCACACCGCCTGGTCCTGCAACACCGTGACGGACCCGTCGACCATCCACGGCATCCCGGGCACCAGGTGCCCGACGATAATGCGCAGAGAGTCTGCCGCCGACACCTGCACCGGTCCAGCGCTGCTCGAGACAAGAACGGTCAAAATGAGCAACCCGCCGAGCATCACACAGAGGCCCTGCGACCACAGTCCGCCTTTTCGGCGCAGAACCGTGACAGGTACCGCCTGCGGGGCGAGTAGGGGGCGGGTCATCGGGTCGTAGCGGTCGGCGGCATCATTCCTTAATCATAATGATTCTCAATAAGAAGTACGAACGCATCACCACCCACGGGTCAGCGGGCGAGCCTCGTGAGTTTGGGTCGCACTCGACATTCCTGCGGCTTTCGGGCATGCGTGAACCTCGCCGCCCGGAGAGGGGGCTGGAGTCTGCCCGCCACAGCCGTTCACACTGCACACATCGGCCAATGCATCGCGACCCGCAGAAGAACAGCAAACCGAAATAATGTGTAGTATCAAATGCTTTATTGGGTTTAGTGTATATAATAATGAGCTTAAGGGAGGAGATCTAGTGGTCGAGAAACGAACAACACCCATCCCGGTCCGGCGTGCTCTGCGTGAACTTGGTACAGACGTTCAGACATGGCGCAAACTTCTCGGGTTGACTGCTGCGCAGGTCGCGGACCGTGCCGGTATGAGCCGGGCCACCCTCCACAAGCTTGAATCGGGGCAGGGAGGCGTCAGCCTCGAGACCGCGCTGCGTGTCTTCCGGGCACTGGGAATCATGGACACCGTCGTTGAAAGCGCCGACCCTTATCGCAGCGACATCGGCCGGCGGCGCTCGGAGGAAGTTCTCCCGCAGCGTGTGCGTCAGAGCCTGCCGAAGAAACAGGCCGATGTCTGACGCTGAAGTCTGGGTGCAAATAAGCGATGTCGACGTCCGCGCAGGCACGGTCTACGCGCATCGTCGACGCAACTCAGAGAGCGCCACGTTCACCTACGACATCGATTATCTGGCCAGACCAGACGCGTACTCCCTCGATCCGGGACTGCCGCTCTCATCCGGGTCCTTCAACACTGCGGACGGGCGTCGCCTATTCGGGGTGTTCACGGACTGCGCTCCCGACCGCTGGGGACGCAAACTCATTGAACGATCCGAACGTCACCGTGCTACCCAAGGCGGTGTCGCTGAACGCAGTTTCGGTGAACTGGACTACACGCTCGGTGTTCGCGACGACCTACGTCAAGGCGGAACCATGCCCCTCCCCGGGAGGAGAGCCTGCGGTCCTCGAGGTCGCCGCGAGGATAATCGGCACGCGACTGCCCTTCGACCGGCCGCTCTGGTCAGCGACGCTCGTGACCGAGGCGAAGGCCCATGCCGGGGAGGAGGTCAGGGATACTTCCAGTTCTGGTGCTGGGGATGCCGCCTCGGTGTCGGCTCTCATCATTGTGTTCCACCATGTGCTCGCCGACGGGATCGGTGGACTCGCCGTGCTCGCAAACCTCGTCGACGGGCCGGACCCAGCCGGTTCAACAGCACCCCGTGAGAGGCCCGGCGGAGGGAGTGGCGGCGGGTCCGCTCGCCCGATCTTCCCTCGGCCGGCGCCCTCTTCAGCCGCCCTCGTAGCCGATGCCCGTGCCGAACGCATCCGTTCGCTGCGTCGACTACCCACCGACCTGCGTCGCCTCGCCGGGGCAGCCGCCGTGCTCCGCACCGCAGTGCGCGTGCACGTGAAGCCGAGCTCGCTCAACCGGCACACAGGCACCCGGCGTCGGTTTGCGAGCATCCGCCTGGACCTCGCCCGGGTACACGCAGCGGCCCGCGCCCACGACGCCACCGTAAACGATGTAGTGCTCACGGCCATCGCCGGCGCTCTAAATCGCCTACTTATCTCTCGCGGTGAGGTCCCCGGACAGCCCGCACCTCCCGGCGAATTTGGCACCGGCGGTACCGGCGACCCCGACCGCGGTCCCGGCACCATCGTCATTTCCGTCCCGTTCTCCGCTCGAACCCGCACAAACGCGGGGGACCTGGGAAACCAGAGCGGCGCGGTCCCACTCGCCCTGCCCGGCTCAGGCGACCCGTTCGACCGACTCGCCGTGGTCGCGGGGGTCACCCGCACCGTCAAGACGTCCCCGCCCGGTGCCTCGACAGCGCTGCTCGGCCCGTTCTTCCGGTTGCTCGCCCAGCTCGGCCTGTTCCAGTGGTTCATCGACTGGCAGCGTCTCATTCACACGTTCGCGACCAACCTGCGCGGCCCGCAGACTCCGATCACGCTCTTCGGGTGCCCCGTCACCGACCTCGTGCCCCTCACCGTCCCGACCGGCAATGTCACGATCTCGTTCGCCGTGCTCTCCTACGCGGGCACCCTCCGCGTCACGATTACCGCCGATCCGGAGGCCTGCCCCGACCTCCCGACCCTCCGCCGCGCCCTCACAGCCGAGCTCGATGCCCTCGCCCCGGGCTGACGCAGCGAGCTGGTTCGGTCAGCCCTCACGCCCTGGGAATCCGGCTGGCAAGCACTCTTCGCGGCGGCCTGCGGCCCGCCCCGATCCGTTTGCTTCGCCGATCCTCCGGCTTGCGGGCAGGCAGGCCAAGAGTTGGATCCGGTTCGATCCGTAGGATTACCCTCATGCTCCCAAACGCTGAACTCACAGTGCCGACGGCCCAAGACCTTGAGCTCGTTGAGCTCGCAAGGGAGGTCATCGACGCGAACACGGATGCCGGGGCCGACGAAGATGGTGCACAGACTATGGGCGCGGCAGTTCGAGACGCCGACGGCCGTATGTTCGCTGGGGTGAATCTGTTTCACTTCACCGGCGGTCCGTGCGCCGAGCTGGTTGCACTTGGCGCGGCGCGTGCACAGGGCGGGCGAGAAATCACGACAATCGTCGCTGTTGGCAATCACGGACGCGGTGTTGTCGGCCCATGCGGGCGTGACAGACAGGTCCTTTTCGATTACTACCCAGGCATCAGGGTGCTTCTTCCAACCGCCGAGGGCGTTCGCGTCGCCACCATTGAGACCCTGCTGCCGTTTGCCGCAGCATGGACCATGGAAGGCGGCACTCAACAGTTCGACGGGGAGCGCTTTCGCTGACGTCGAGCGGGATTGAATGAGCTCCTCGTGCGTCCTTGTGTGCCTACCGCGGCGGATCGCGCCGCTGTGCAAGCATTTCGTATGCAGATCACCATGCGGCAGGCCACCTCCACCGATTACTCCTGCCTTTTAGATCTCCACGAGAGCGCGATGGCAGCCTGTGTCTCCCCGCCGATCTTGATAATCAGGCGCGCCGAATCCCCGGCTTGGACGGCCTTCACCGTGAGGGCGTCAAAGACGACCGCCCCGTCTTCGCTGTCTTCACGGACGGAGCCCGCATTATCGGCCAGGTCCCAGCCTCAGCCCGGTCCGGTCCGGTCCGGTCGGGCTCAGTGGACTCATGCCTATCGTTACAATGGGCGTGTCGCTCGGGCGGTCCGTCCGACTGCTGACGTGGTCGGAGGGTCTTGTCCGTTGAACACCGCTTCACTTGTGCTTCGCTTGCCATTCCGTGGTCGGTGGACAGCAGAGAACAGCCCGGCTAACCGTGTTCCCAGCCATGGAACTCATCTGTACGGCACGACATTCGCGATCGACTTCCTCGCCGTAGACGAACTCGGTCATTCAGCGAAACGCGGTTGGCGCTCGGTGTTGGCAACGGAATCCCCGGGGGTCTTTGTCGGATTCGGCGCACCGATCCTGGCACCGGTATCGGGCATTGTCGTTGCCACGATCGACGGCGAGCGTGATCACGAAGCCCGCCGCTCGCAAGTGGCGCTGATTCCGTACGCGCTGTCCCAAGCTCGCCGGGTTCGAGAGGGCGTGCGCTCGATTGCGGGGAATCACGTGGTCATCGCGCTGGAGCCGACCGGGCCTTTCGTGCTCATCGCCCATCTCCAGCGCGGATCGGTGAGGGTGGAGATTGGATCAGTGGTCAAGGTCGGCGAGCCTATTGGAGCATGCGGCAATTCGGGCAATAGCACGCAGCCTCACGTACACGTGCAAGTCACTGACTCAACTATCTGGCCGACGGCGCGCGGCAGGCCAATCGTCTTTGAGCGCCCTCAGGTCGATGGTGGCAACTGGCTTCCGAGGAACGGGGAGACCTTCACCGCCTCCTGAATTGCGCACGGACCCGTTCCCGGTGAGCACGTCATCACGGCCGATAGTGGTGGTCGATGACTAGCGAGCCTGCGCCGCCGTTGCGAACGTCTGCAGTCCGGCGACGCGGAGCACGTCGAGCGTACCGGCATCCGCTGAGCCCGGCTCTGCGGTGTGATGACGAGGCGCAGGTCGCTCCCGGGCACGGTGGGCACGTCGCAATCAAGGGTGATCTTGCCGACGAGAGCCGACGCGATCGTCTTACGCTCGGCGAGGGCGCAGGTGTCGGATTCGAGGCCGCCAGCCGCCTCGTGGCCCTCGGACCCACGGTCTACCTCGCGGCGCAACCCCGAGAAGGGCCGCGGCCGCTCGCCAGCCAGACCGACCGGTCGGTTCTCGGATAGGATGATTGCATGGATCGTCGATCACTCATTCTCACAGCCGCCCGAAACCTCACTCTCGAGCGTGGTGTCGTACCGTCGCTGAACAGCACCGCGAGTGCCGCGGGGGTGTCAAAGGGCGGACTGATCCACCATTTTCCTTCGCGCGCGGCTCTTGTTCAGGGCTTGGCCATCGAGGCGTTGGAGGAGCTCGACGCGGCGATGATTACGGCGTCGATGGACGGCCGGGCGGCGGAAGCCTGGCTCAGGCTTTCCGTGCCGACCGGTGAGGACGTGGCTCTGTTTCGCGCTTTGGCCGTCGCGCACCGGGCGGTCGAGTCTCCGGGTGATGACGTCGCCGCCGCCGCGCAGGAAGCCGTCTCTCGGTGGGAGGCGATGATTCAGAGGGAAACGGGTGACGCAACGCGCGCGAGGGTGATCCGCCTCGTCGGGGACGGGCTCGCCGCCAACGTGATCGCCGGCATAGAGCCTGCCCCCACCCCCGCACAACTCGACACCCTCATCGACGCCCTGATTCCTCGACCCGGAGGCGCGTCACGACAATGAGTGGAGCACTACTGGGCGCCATTGCCGGCCTAGCGGCCCTCGACGCTTTCAACCCGGCAACCATCGTCGCCGTCACACTGATCCTGCTCGCTGCACCCAGCAGGCCCGGACTGACGGCACTGGTGACTATCTTCGGCGCGGCCACAACCGTGTTCCTGGCAGGCGCAGCACTGTTTCTCGGTGCTAGCGCAGCCGCAGGCGCGGTCGGCGGCATCGTGCTCGCGCTGCGCTATGTCGCCTTCGGCGCAGCGGGAGCCGCGCTGGTTATCGCGGGCGTTCGACGCTTCCGAACCCGACCCCGCAAACCCATCGAACTGCCCGCCTGGTTCACCCCGTGGACTGCATTCCCTTTCGGTGCACTCCTCACCGCCGCCGATCTGCCCAACGCATTCCCTTACTTCATCGCTATCGAAAGGCTCATCGACGCCCAAGCCAGCACCGGTGTAGCGCTCCTGGTGCTCGCCGGGTATACCGTCATCTATTGCTTACCCTGCCTGGTGCTTCTGGTCGTCGGACTGCTCTCTCGCCAACGAACCCGTGCGCTTCTGGCCCGCGTCACGAACCGTTTCGGAACCGGTGCCGTCCCTGCGTCACCGGCAGCGGCGATCGCGCTTATGACGCTTGGTCTCTTCGTCGGGACCGTGCCCTTCTGGGCTCTCGGCTAACATCGACCACCCGGCGTCAGGCGCACGGCAATTCGGTAGCTGCACAGCGGGGCACGACCTCCATCAAGAAGGACGGCGAGAGCGGTTGGGGATCGACGTTTTCGTGGTCGCCGCCCAAACCTCCGAATGGGGAACCTGCCCCGCTCACGGTAGCGTCGCCGCACTCGTGCTTCGACGACGCCCAGAGACCTCCGTCGGAATCCCGCGCGAGAACACCAGGGAGAGCAGGGAGATCACGGTCAGAGCGAAGAAGGCCCTGCGGAGTGAGGCGACCTGCGATTCGGTGTAGATGCGGCTGAGCGTTTGCGCTTCAGCGGTCGTCAGACCCGTCTCTGTGGCGATGCCCTCGACGCTCGCGGCTGGCACGATGGCCACTCCTCCCTGCGTCGCCTCGTTCACCGCCGATTGAACCTTGGGTGAGAGGCCACTGCTTGCCACTCCCGACGCAAATGACGTCGACAGTGCCGCGATGAGCACTGACCCGATCAGGGCCGTCCCCAGTGAGGACCCCAGATTCTGGAACACACCCTGCAGCCCGCCGACCTCGCTCGTCTCTTTCTCCGTAACGCTCGACATGTTGACGTTGCCCAGTTGCGACGCGAGCAGGCCCAGGGCCGCCCCTGCGCTGAACATTCCGAGGGCGAAGGCAACGCTCCTGAGGTCCAGCGACACCGACCCGAGCAGAAGGAGGGAACTGAGCACGAGGATGACTTGGCCCAACCGAACAGTACGGCGCGGTGACCACAATCGCGACAGCCGGGTGCCGACGATGGAGAACAGGATAAGGGAGATAGAGAGCGGGAAAACCTTGAGCCCTGTCTGCAGGGCGTCGAGGCCGAGTGTCATCTGCAGGTACACGGGCACCATGAAAAACAGGCCTGCCGTGAACGCATACTGTGCACCGAGCACGCTCAGCCCGCTGCGCAGCTGCGCGATCCGGAACAACGCCACGTTCAGAAGCGGCGGCCTTCCCATTGCCGCGAGATGCTGCTGGCGACGCACAAAGGCGTAGAGAAGGACGCCTCCGACCAAGATCAACCAGGCTGTGAGGGAGATGCCAAGTGGAGCGATGGGCACGCCGCCGATTTCGGGCACCTGCAGGGGAGATATCCATCCCCACGTCTTGCTCTGCAGCATCCCGAACACCACGCACACCAGGCCGGACGCAGAAAGCAACACACTCAGCACGTCCATGCGCAGGTGCTGCCGCGCTGTCGTGTCGGTCACGTAACGGGAGAGCATCACGACACCGACCATGATCAGCACCTCGGCAACGAAGACATAGCGCCAGCTGAAGTATGTTGTGACGAAGCCGCCGATGAGGGGGCCCGCGGCAACCGCTGCCCCTGAGATCGCCCCGATCACGGCGAATGCGGTGATGCGGTCGCTGCCTTCGTAGTTGTCGGCGATAAGCGCCGCGATGGCCGGGATGACGAGCACCGCGCCGAGCCCCTCGATGATCGACCAGCCGAGGAACAGCATCTGGATGTTCGGGCTCAGCGAGGTGATCAGCGACCCGAACGCGTAGACGCAGGAACCGATCACGAAGGCGCGTCGGCGGCCCCACACATCTCCGAGCTTGGCGCCAAGCAGCATCAGCGCGGCCATCGTCAACGTGTAGAAGGTGATGGCTGCCTGCATGGCGGCGACCGTGGTGTCGAGGTCAGAGACGACGGTAGAAATCGACACGTTCATAACTGTGCCATCGAGGACCATCACGAACTGGGCGCAGCCGAGAATCGTGACGACTGACCACTTCTTCATACCCAGCCTCGCCTTCGGTTCACCACTGGGCAGTGTAGGCCGCACCGATTGCGCGCGCCACGAGTCGGCGAGCTCGGGCGAATCGCCCGAGAGGACAATTCATCGCTCGGTGGCGATGCGCGACGACGAGCTCGGTGCCGCGTTCGCGGACGCCTGGAACGCTCTCCCGAAGGTCGTCTTCAGCCGTACTCTCCACAGCGTTTTGCCAACGCCCGGCTCGCCGCGGCGTCAGTGGGTGAGGAGGTCGCTGCGTCGCTGGGGCCGTGTGTCACTCCGGCCCATTCTCGTAACCGATCAGCCACTGGAGTCCATGACGATCGATGACCTGGCCATCCGAAGCCCCCCAAGGCTTTAATGAAAGGTCGTCAATGACCGTTCCGCCGACAGAGAGTTTGTCGAACCACTCACGGAGAACGTCGGGTTCCGCGATGCCCAGCAACGCAAGCCTCACGCCTTCGAGCTGGACGCTGCCCTCGCCTACTGCCGCATCAGATCCCATCAGGACGACGACGCCCTCGAGCAGCCCGTGAGCTATGGCATGTGGCGGTCCGTCGCTGCGACCGAAATCCTCGTAGGTGTGCAGGAGGAGCTCTCCACCGAAAACATCCGCATAGAAGCCGAGTGCTTCACGCGCTGTGCCGGGGAACGTGACATATATCTGTGGCGCCGTCATGCGCACATCATATAGAACGCTCTCCCGATGATATGAGATCCCAGCACTGGTCGGCTCTCAACGATCCACCGACACCTGAAGCTTCTTCGCCCTCCGCACCTGGTGCAGGATCGGTTCGGTGTATCCGTTGGGTGAGGATGCACCCTCAAGGATGAGTCGGCGTGCAGCCATGAACGCGAGACCGGGACCGGTCGACCCGATCAGTGCCTCGTAGGTCGGGTCGTCGGCATTCTGCGCATCGACGACCGCAGCCAGACGCCCGAGGCTCGCGTCGACATCCGTCCTGCTGATCACACCGTGGGTAAGCCAGTTCGCGAGAAGCTGACTGGAGATTCGCAGCGTCGCCCGGTCCTCCATGAGTGCAACGCCATGGATGTCCGGAACCTTGGAACACCCAACTCCCTGATCGACCCATCGAACGACATAGCCGAGGATCGACTGAACGTTGTTGTTCAGCTCGGTCAGGCGCTCCTCGTCGCTGAGGTCTCGCTCGGCGAGTGGAAGGACGAGAATCGGGTCCAGCACCTGGCGAGTGCGCCCGGTCAGTTCTCGCTGACGGGCAGCCACGTCGACCTCGTGATAGTGGATGGCGTGCAGCGTCGCCGCTGTGGGCGACGGGACCCAGGCGGTGGTCGCCCCGGAACGGGGATGCGCGATCTTCTGCTCGAGCATGTCATGCATGAGATCGGGCATGGCCCACATGCCCTTGCCGATCTGGGCACGGCCTGGGAAACCCGTCGCGAGGCCGGCGTCGACGTTCGCATTCTCGTAGGCCGCCATGAAGGGCATGGAACGGATCGCGCTCTTGGTGTCCACCGGCCCGGCGTGCATGGAGGTGTGGATCTCGTCGCCCGTGCGATCGAGGAACCCCGTATTGATGAACGCGATGCGCTCCGCGGCAACGGCGATGCAGGCCCGGAGATTCAGCGTCGTGCGCCGTTCTTCGTCCATGATCCCCATCTTCACGGTGAGTGGGGGCAGGCCGAGGAACTGCTCCACCCGGGCGAACAGGTCGACTGCGAAGGCCACCTCGTCGGGGCCATGCATCTTCGGCTTGACGATGTACACCGAGCCGGTGCGTGAGTTGCCACCGCGGGCCTCGCCGACAAGGTCGGGGAAGGAACCGAGCACGGTCATCACCGCGTCGAGAATCCCTTCGAACACCTCGGCACCGGACGCGTCCCGAACTGTGTCGGTCTGCATCAGGTGCCCGACGTTGCGAACCAGCAGCAGGCTCCGGCCGTGCAGCGTCAAAGCGCCGCCGCCCGGTGCCGTGTAGCCGCGGTCGCGGTTCATGGTGCGCGTGAAGGCGCCGGCGCCCTTCCTGACGGTCTCACTCAGCGTGCTGCGCATGAGCTCGCGCCAGTTGCGGTAGCCGAGCACCTTGTCGTCGGCGTCGACTGCGGCAACCGAGTCTTCGAGGTCCATGATCGTTGTCACCGCGGACTCGAGCACGATGTCCTGGATGCCCGCACTGTCCGTGGCCCCGATGGGTGCGGCCCGGTCAATGATCACGTCGAGGTGCAGTCCGTGGTGGAGGAAGAGCACCGACGACGGCTCCGAGGGCTCTCCCACATAGCCGGCCAGCGCCGAGGGCTCAGCGAGAGCAGCGGATGTTCCGTCCCCCAGAACCACGACCAGCGCACCGTTTTCGACGCGGTAGGCGACGGCATCGGCGTGCGAACCCCTCTCAAGCGGGATGGCCTGGTCGAGCAGGGCTCGTCCGCGCGCGATCACCCGTGCGCCCCGCACCGGGTTGAAGGAGCCCGAGCGGGCCGCGCCGTCGTCATCCGCTATCGCATCGGTGCCGTAGAGCGCATCGTAGAGCGAGCCCCAGCGGGCGTTCGCCGCATTGACAGCGAACCGCGCGTTGAGCAGCGGAACGACGAGCTGCGGTCCAGCCTGCGACGCGATCTCCGAATCGACGTTCGAGGTGGTGATCGTGAAGTCTCCGGGTTCGGGCCTGAGATACCCGATCTCGGTCAGGAACGCGCGGTACTCAACCGGGTCCGGCTGGCCGGGACGATCCAGGTGAAAGGCATCGATCTGGGCCTGCAGGTCATCCCGGAGGCCGAGCAGCTCAGTGTTCCTGGGGGTGAGGTCACTGACCAGCGTGCTCAGCCCCAGCCAGAAGGCGTCCGCGGCAATGCCGGTGCCCTGCAACGCTTCGTTCTCAACGAAGGCGGCGAACGAGGCGGCGAGATCGAGACCCGCTCGCTCGACGCGGGCGGACCGGCCGGGGCCGGGCGCAAAGACGGATGCTGTGATGGGCGTGTTCATCGTTGAACTCCTTGGGCAGGCGCGGGGACGCCCGCTCGGCCGACTGTGTCTGGCCAGTCTCTCACCCGGCACCACAGCTCCATGACGAGTACACGCCGGGATGGCCGCGTGCAATAGTGTTCATCTATCCGGCGGACGCTTCACCCTCAGTTCACCGCACTGTCTCAATCGCTGAATTAGGAACCTGATGGCTGAAGTTCGCGCACGTTCCAGTCGATCCGAACGATTGGATGCGCTCCCGTTCACCCGGGAGCACCGCAAGGTGCTCGTGGGTTCCGGGCTGGGCTGGGCTCTGGATGCGATGGATGTCGGACTGATTTCCTTCGTCCTCGCACAATTGGCCGTTCAATGGCAGGCCACCGACGTCGAACTCTCCTGGATTGCCTCCGCTGGGTTCGTCGGCATGGCCATCGGGGCAGTTCTGGGTGGCCTGTTGGCCGATTGCATCGGCCGGCGCCAGGTTTTCGCACTCACCCTCCTCGTCTACGGACTCGCGACGGGAGCGTCGGCGTTGTCCGAGACCGTCGCCGTTCTCATCGCGTGGCGATTCCTCGTGGGGCTCGGTCTCGGCGGTGAACTTCCGGTCGCCTCGACGCTCGTGAGCGAGTTCGCGCCGCCACGAATTCGTGGCCGCATCATCGTCATCCTTGAGTCGTTCTGGGCCATCGGCTGGACCGTTTCCGCAGTCATCGGATATCTGGTCGTCCCGGCGTCGGACGACGGATGGCGCTGGGCACTGGCCATCGGAGCCGCTCCGGCCGTCTACGCGGTGGTCGTCCGACTCCGGCTGCCGGAATCGGTTCGCTTCCTCGAGTCGCGTGGCCGCCTCTCCGAGGCGGAGTCGACCGTGAGACGATTCGAAGAATCCGCCGGAGTCACCGCTGCACCCAGTGGTCCTGCGCTGCCCGCACCGACCGTTCAGAGGACGGCGCTTTCCGGTGCCCGGACACGCGTCTCCGCGCTGTGGTCGCAGGGCCTGCGGCGCCGAACGGGTGCGTTGTGGCTGGTCTGGTTCTGCGTGAACTTCTCCTACTACGGCGCCTTCATCTGGCTTCCGACCATCCTGGTCGCGTCGGGGTACTCGCTTGTTCGCTCCTTTGCCTACACGCTGATCATCACCGTGGCGCAACTACCCGGCTATGCCGCTTCGGCGTACCTCATCGAGCGCTGGGGGCGGCGCAGGACCCTCGCGGTGTTCCTTGTCGGCTCGGCACTCTCGGCGGCTTTTTTCGGGCTCGCCGGCAATACCACCCAGGTGATCGTTGCCGGCATGCTGCTCTCCTTCTTCAACCTCGGCGCCTGGGGGGCGCTCTACGCGGTGACCCCGGAGCTGTACCCCACGCGCATCCGTGCCACCGGGGCCGGCTGGGCCGCCGGAATCGGGCGGATCGCCGCGATCGTTGCTCCGCTGGCCGTACCGGTTCTGCGCGAGATGGGTGGGACGGCACTCCTGTTCACGGTCTTTGCACTGTTCTTCGTCGTCGCGGCTATCGGCGCTCTCGGGCTCCCCGAGATGCGGGGCGAAGCTTTGGAGGACTGACGCAGTAGCGAGACCGGGCAGCCGCGTTGACTCCGAGGTCGACGTGAGGCGGTCCAGATGTCTGTGCCGACTGGTCAGAACCGAGACAGAGGATGCCGCGTGGTTCGCGATCGACGACGCCCGCAAAGAGCACTGGAGTGTTCCTCGTCACTGATCGAGGAGCGCCAGCTCGCCCCGACGTCCAGGTCCACCACTGCATGAGGTCGCGCAGGTCGACGGGACCACGCGTGCCGGCGAACACCAACGAGCCCCGTGCGAGATTCTCGATCGGTGCGCCCGGGAAGTCCGCCGGGCCCAGTTCTCGTTCCGCCACGGTCGTGTACCCGGTCGCGGTCACGAACGCAGCACGATCGGCGTTCGTGACCTGGCGACGGTCGATCCACACGGCGCTGGCCGTCACCAGGTGCGCGGGCGCCTCCTCCGCGTAATGATCGTCCGAGTCCATGCGGAAAGTCCCACCGGGCACGAACACCATGCCATCCGACAGCGGCGACGTCTCCTGCCCCACGTCTAGTGCAGCGCGCCATTGGTAGCGTCATCCAGCTGGCGCATGACCGCATCCAAATTGACAGCGGCCGGCTTCTGGTGCGGCGGGAATTGTGCGAAGGCCGGGATCTGCTCTGCCACCGTGCGTCAAGCAAGCGCAACCGCCGATCAACACCCAGCGCGCTCGCCGAGCCCAACACTGCAAATCGAGACAATCCGAAGTGCCTCGTTTCAACCGTCGTCTCCGCGTGCGCGCGCTTCGCTAAAGCCTGTAGACACTGGCACTCTTGAACGATGAAGAACGTGATGACGGCAGCCGTACTGACCAAATTCGGTGGCCCCGAAGTGCTGGAACTGCACCACGATTGGCCGCGGCCTCAACCTCGGGACCACCAGGTACTGGTCAAAGTCACGGCGGCCGCGGTCAACAACACGGATATTCGGACGCGCCAGGGAGCATACGGGCTCCCTGAAGATCCCGCGGCGAAGGCCGGCTGGCTGGCTGGCTGGGCTCCTTTGATTTTCCTCGCATCCAGGGTGGGGATATCACCGGCGTTGTCGTCGAAGTAGGTCCGGGCGTGACCGAAGAACTGTTGGGTCGCCGGGTGCTCCTGGATCCGGCTCTCTACGGCTGCGATGACGAGAACGCTTCGCCGGTGGGGTACCTGGGCAGCGAGGCCGATGGTGGGTTCGCAGAGTACGTCGCCGTGGATGCCTCGCATGCCCATGACGTGCAGGACTCCCCGCTGTCAGACGAGCAGCTGGCGTGCCTGCCAGTGGCGTTCGGCACCGCGATCGGAATGCTGGAACGGGCGCACGTGCAGGCCGGCGAGACCGTGCTCGTGACGGGGGCAGCCGGGGGTGTCGGTCTCGCCCTCGTTCAGCTGGCGGCCGCTCGAGGCGCACGCGTGCTGGCGATCACGAGCGGGTCTAAAGGAGATGCTGTGCTCGTGAACGGGGCAGCCCAGATCTTCAGCCGGGACTCCCCCGACCTGTTGACCGAGATTGCCGCCGCCGCTCCCTCAGGACTGGATGTGGTTGCCGACATCGCCGGCGGACCGGGACTCTCGGCCATGATGCCGCTGCTTCGGGACGATGGTCGCTGGGTGAATGCGGGTGCTGTGGCCGGGCCGGTGATCGAATTCGACCTCCGTCGCCTCTACCTCCATAACGTGCAGTTGATCGGATCCTCCACTTCAACTTCGACGCCGTCAGGGTGCCCGCCGCCCGCAGCACCTCCGCCTCGAACGCGGGCCTCGCCGCCTCGACCAACTCCGCCCGCCTCGCGAACGCCGCAGCGACGGCCCGTTCGGCGTCCGCGATCGCCTCGAAATACTCCCCGAGTGCCTCGTGCTCTTCAATGAATGAGGGCTTCATGACGCACACGCTACGGACACCCACCGACATTCGAGGCGGCATCCGCTCACCCCGGAACACCCTGTGGATAACACGATCAGACCCACGTTGTGGAGGGAAAGGCGCTGATCAGTGATCGCGCCCCGTCAGGCCGAGGAACGTGCGGAGCCGGAGTGCGCCTTCGACTTCCACGGGCTCAGCGCGGATCAGGGTGCCGGCAGTCAGAACCAGTCTCTGATTCAAGGCCATCTCGCCATCGCGCCTCTTCAGCCGACCGACCCCGTTCTCCCGATACCCGACTTTTCTGGACACGGCGAGCGAGGCAGGATTGTCAACGAATGCCGCTGAGGTGACCTCGGCGGCGTCCAGGTGATCGAACATGAAGGCGCAGAGAGCCTGTCGCATGACGGTACCGATCCCTCGGCCGTGGTGCGTCATGCCGAGCCACGAGCCCGTCTCCCCGGTCCTCGTGACGAGGTAGTCCCTGGTTGAGATGCTCTGGCAACCGACGATTTCACCGTCGACGCGAACCGTGGTTTCGAGCGTCCAAGCCGTCGGCGACATCTCAGCTCGCTGGGCCCAGTGGTACTGCATGAGCCTCAACCGCACCTCGTCAGGGGAACCGACGGTCCACGGGAAGTAGAACGGCATCTCCGTCGGCGCATGGATACCGGCCAGGGCGAGCGCGGCGAGCCCAGGTAGGTCGGCGTCGCTGACAGGAGACAGCGTCAGGGGCCCGCAGGTGATTTTCAGCCCGAAGGGTGGCCATAGCTCGTCAATCGGTTTGGACATGTGACCAATCTAGGTGCGCCATCGGCGGCTGATCCGGCTGCGACACAATCCGGTCCACTGACACCGGCGAGGACCCGGTGCTCGGGAGTGGGCCGATAAACCGTTATCATTGCTAACGATACGTTTAGACAAGTACGTTCATCGGCCGGCCAACGCGTTTCGCGCTGCGCTGTAACAAGCGGAAATATCACGTTCCGCATCAACACCAGAAGGAGTCCAAGGTGGCATCGAAACCCGCTGCAGACATTATTGAAAGTATCGGAGGGGCCGAAAACGTCGTCGGCCTCACCCACTGTGCCACCCGGCTGCGCTTCACGTTAAAGGATGCATCGGGGATCGACCAGGCAGCCGTCGAGGCGTTGCCTTTGGTTCTCGGCGCCGTTCCGCAGTCCGGCGATCGGTACCAGATCGTCATTGGCGGAGCGGTAGAGACCGTCTACAACGACATTATGGCGCTGCCCGCGATGAAGAAGCACGCGGGCGACCACCACACCGGTGACAGCATCGACGAGGTCAAGGCCGCGGAACGTTCGAAGGGCCCGCGCGGGAAGTTCTCCGGGCTGGACACGTTCTTCGAGGTGCTGTCCGACTCCTTCCGCCCGATCCTTGGGGCGCTCCTCGGAGCATCCTTGTTCATCACGTTCATGGCCCTGATGGCGACCCTTGGGGTCATCCCCTCATGGAACGCACCGGGCGTCACCCTCGACCCGTCCTGGGCATTCATCAACCTGATGTGGCAGGGCGTTTTCGTCTTCCTGCCTTTGATGGTCGCCTACAACGCCTCCAAGCGGCTCGGCGCTGACCCCTGGGTCGGCTTCGGCATCATGGCCGTCGTCATGCTCCCCGGCTTCAACGCGCTGGGACTCACCGACGGAGCAGAGACCGTCTTCGGCGGCAAGGCAGCAGTCGTGCAGATCTTCGGGCTGCCGCTGACCGTCACCGACTACAGCTCCCAGGTGTTCCCGCCGCTGCTCATGGCGGTCGTCCTCGGCCTGCTGACGAAGTACCTGAAGAAGATCATTCCGTCCAGCGTTCAGCTGATCTTCGTGCCGTTCCTCAGCATGCTCATCATGATCCCGCTGACCGCCTTCCTGATCGGTCCGATGGGCGTGTACGGCGGTGCCGGTCTTGGTAACTTCCTGAAGTCGATCAACGACTTCTCGCCGTTCATCTTCGCGGTCGTCATCCCGCTCGCCTACCCGTTCATGGTTCCTCTCGGCCTGCACTGGCCGCTGAACGCGATCATGCTGCTCAACATCCAGTCCCTCGGCTATGACTTCATCCAGGGCCCCATGGGCGCCTGGAACTTCGCGTGCTTCGGCGCGACCGCCGGCGTGCTGTTCCTGTCGATCCGCGAAAAGGACCGCCTGATGAAGCAGACGGCGACGGGTGCACTCGCGGCCGGCCTCCTGGGTGGTATCTCTGAACCGTCGCTGTACGGCATCCACCTGCGGTTCAAGCGCATCTACCCACGGATGCTCGTGGGCTGCCTCGTCGGTGGCGTCATCATCGGCCTCGGCGGCGGCGTGAAGACCAGCGCCTTCGTCTTCACCTCGCTGTTGACCATCCCCGCGTTCGACAACATCCCGCTGTACGCGGGCGCTGTCGCCGCGTCGTTCTTCACCGCGATGATCCTCGTGATCCTCTCCGGCTACAAGACGCCCGAGCAGAAGGCGGAATTCGCCGCGGCTCTCTCCGCCGAAACCGCTGTGAGCGACGAGGCAGCACCTGCCTCTGACATCGCGGCGCCGGGCGTTGCCGGTGCGTCAAGCACGGGCACGGGCACGGGAACAGCGACCGCAGTCGCGACCGCAACGTCGACCGCAACCGCGACGGTTCTGGCCACGATCGGCTCACCCGTCGCCGGCATCGTCGTTCCGCTCGCCGACGTGCCGGACCCCGTGTTCAGCAAGGGAATTGTCGGGCTCGGCGTCGGAATCGATCCGACCGAGGACACCGTGTACGCACCTGGAGCCGGCAAGGTGCTAGTCGCTCAGGCGACCGGCCACGCCTTCGGTCTGCGCCTCGACAACGGTGTTGAAATGCTCATTCACGTGGGCATCGACACCGTGAACCTCGCGGGCAAGGGCTTCGAGGTCAAGGTGGCCGCGGGCGACCGGGTGGAGGCAGGCACTCCCCTGGTGACCTTCGACCGCAAGGTGATCGAGGATGCCGGCTACTCGCTGGTCACCCCGGTGCTCGTGACGAACCCCAAGAAGTTCGGATCGGTCGACCAGGCGGCGTCTGGCCAGGTAGAGGTCGGAAGCCCTCTGATCACGGTCACCGCCAAGTAGGACACCCAAGTCAAAAGGTGGGCAGAGATTCTCTGCCCACCTTTTTTCTGCGTGCACTTATACTCCAGGGGGTATGTTCTCATCGATTAGATAGATCAGCAAAGAGGATCACCCTGTGCTGATCACGTGTTCACACTGCACGATGGCAACTTGGGACGGTTGTGGCCAGCACATCGTGAACGCGCTTTACGGAGTGGCGGAGTCCGATCGTTGCACGTGCCGTAACGGCGGCTGACGAGCCCGCGGACCTGCACTGGACATCCGTTCTGAGCGCCAGAACCCAACAGGCCTTGGAACAGCCGGTGATCGGTGAGCCCTTCGACGGAATCGACGTTCCCGTGGTCAACGAACGGGCGGTTCCCCGGCGAGAGGTCGTCGCCCGAGCGGGCTTTGAAACCGAATCAGGTAGCCGTCCGGATCGGTGACCAGGAACTGACGCACACCGACTTCCTCGTCGTCGACGCGGTACCACTTCGACTCGGGCTGCATGAACAGAGAGTCGCCGGCCGCTCGCAATGCCGACAGGATCGAATCGACGTCGGACACGGCCACCTGGAAGTTCACTCCGCGGCCGTATGGGGTCTCGAGTGGCGCCGTGATCCAGTTCCTACCGGTGCCCGCCTGTTCCAGCATCACGTGCGCGGATCCCCGTGTGATGTACGCGAAGCCGTCATCCGGACGGTCGTAGCGAATCGTGAATCCACACAGGTCGCACCAAAACGCGATGCTGTCGGCGAGATTCCGCACCAGAAGTTCCGGCACCAGCGCTGGATCTGTTCCCGTTGTCATGCACTCATGCTGTCATGCCGGGGTCACCGGGTCTGGACAGGCTCGTCCACCGGACGGGCGCAGCGCCGGGTCGTGACACGCTCGACCACCGCACGGGCGCTGACAGGTCGCGGAACGGAGGCCTACCGGGTGAGGGAACTGCACTCCGGTGCGGCGTCGAAGGCCTGACCGACCGTGCTCGTGCCGTCAGCGGCGGCCGCACCGATCGCCGTCACCGTGGAAGCGAGCGCCGTCAGGGACGCGCCGGCATCGCCGGCGACCGACCCGAGGGCCACAACCAGGCCCGTGCCGGTGGCGCCTTCCACCGAGGCGACGCTCGCCTCGAGGTCGGAGATCGCCGAGCCGAGGTTATCCGATGATTGCCTGACGGCGGACACCTCGGGATCATCTTCACTGCCCCTCGGCACGGCCTTGATCGTGGCCGCGAGGGCGGCCGCCGAATCCTTGATCGTCTCCATCTGGGTGTTCAGCCGGGCCGAGACATCATCGCCGCCCGCGGCGACTGTCGACACCAGGCCCTGCACGTCTGTCTTCAGGGTGGACGT
This sequence comes from Cryobacterium sp. TMT3-29-2, assembly GCF_004564305.1. Classification (NCBI taxonomy): domain Bacteria; kingdom Bacillati; phylum Actinomycetota; class Actinomycetes; order Micrococcales; family Microbacteriaceae; genus Cryobacterium; species Cryobacterium sp. TMT3-29-2. The sequence continues at coordinate 38,625 of NZ_SOGK01000051.1, read as the reverse complement.
TGACGAGCAGACGTCACCGGCCCAGGCGGTCTGCTCCTCAGTGGGCGGCGTGCCGGTGGCCGGCGAGCCGGTGGCAGCCTCCGACGACGTGGCGGATGGCATGGGTGACGCCGACGGCTCCGACTGGGCGCACCCAGTGAGAAGAGCGGCCGCGGCGAGGAGGCCGATCAGGGCGCGAAGGTGCTGTTGGCTGGCCGATTTCGTCATGGGGACTCTCTCATTTCGGTGGCTATCAGCATCCGGCCCGCTCCCCGAGGGTGAGACGGGCCGGACACCCTGGACCGGTGTTCCTGTAGCTACCTTTACCGCGTGACCACCGCTATGGCTAGTCGCTCTGGTCTATTCGGTGTCTTCCGAGGTCAACTGGATCGCCAGACCGAGGGCCTCGGCGATCTTCCCCACGGCGGCCGCGGTGCGCGGAGTGCCGATGATCGGGGCCACGGCGACGAGCACGTCCTCGACGTCGTCGACGGTCAGACCTGCTTCCTCGGCCGGCCCGATGTGCACCAGATAGGACATCATCGGGGCCTCGACCGGCGAGTGCCGCGATGCGCACGAGCATCAGCGACCGACTGTCCAGTTCGGTGTGGGACAGGGATACGGCGTGGACCGAGGCCGTGCGTGTGGCCAACTCAGGACATCCGTCGCCCGGGCTGTCCGGCCGTCACGGACCAGTGCGGAACCGGCGCGGATACCCGGTGCGGCCGGACGGATCTCCTGAGTTAGCCACCACACGCGCCGGAACCACAGCCGCGCTTGTGCGGTCCGGCACCCGCTACGCGCCCCGCAGGGCGAACCAGCTTGACGCAGAGGGAGATGGACCAGAATGGCTCAAAAACCGGCTTCTTCCCGAGAATTTCCGTCGAGTTGGTGCGACGACGACGCCCAGAACGAGCGAACTCGGCTCGGGCGCGCGGGGGTTACTCCTTGGCGACCAGGGTGAGAACGTCGTAGGTGGCGACGATCTCATCGTTCTGGTTGTGCAGCACGGCGTCCCAGCAGACCTCGCCGTACTCGTCGGTCTCCCGCGGGGTGATCCGCTTGGCCGTCAGGGTGACCCGGATGCTGTCACCGGGCGACACCGGGGTGACGAACCGCAGCTTTTCCAGTCCAGAGTTCGCGAGCACCGGCCCGGGAGCCGCGTCCACGAACAGCCCGGCCGCCCAGGACACCAGCAGGTAGCCGTGCGCGACGATCCCGGGGAAGAACGGGTTCGCCGCGGCCGCCTCGGCGTCGGTGTGCGCGTAGAACTTGTCACCGGTGGCCTCGGCGAACGCCGTGATGTCAGCCAGGGTGACCACGCGCGGCCCGCCCTGCGTCTGGTCGCCCACCCGTAACTCGGCCAGGGACTTACGGAACGGGTGGATGCCCGTGCGCACCGCGGCGCCGGTGTGCCACTCCCCCGTGATGGCGGTCAGCATGTCGGGCGAGCCCTGGATCGCCGTGCGCTGCATGTGGTGCAGCACCGAACGGATGCCGCCGAGTTCCTCGCTACCGCCGGCCCGCCCGGGTCCGCCGTGCACGAGGTGCGGAACGGGAGAGCCGTGGCCCGTGCTGCTGCGCGCGTCGACCCGGTCGAGCATCAGCACCCGGCCGTGGTGCGCGGCGATCCCAAGCACAAGCGTGCGCGCGACATCCGGGTGGTGGGTGGCCACCGTCGTCACCAGTGAGCCGCCGCCGCGCGCGGCCAGCGCGACGGCGTGGTCCAGATCGGTGTATTCGATGATGGAGGCCACTGGGCCGAAGGCTTCGATCTCGTGCACGGCCGGGCTCTCCGGGTCGTGGAAGGCCAGCAGGATGGGGGCCACGAAGGCGCCTTCCGGGTCGGTTCCGGCCGGGGCGTCGACCGAGCCCATCACGATGCGTCCGCCGCCGTCGACCAGCCGGGCGACGCTGGCGAGCACCTCGTCGCGCTGCCCGGTGCTGGCGAGGGGCCCCATGGTGACCCCCTCGGCGCGTGGGTCGCCGATGGTGACGCGGCGGACCATCCGTTCGGACACGGCCGCGACCACCTGGTCGCGACGACCCGCCGGCACGATCAGCCGGCGGATGCTCGTGCACTTCTGGCCGGCCTTGCTGGTCATCTCGGCCACCACGGAGGCGACGTAGGCGTCGAACTCGGCCGTACCGGCCGAAGCGTCTGGGCCCAGAATCGCGGCGTTGAGCGAGTCGGTCTCGCTGGTGAAGCGCACGCCGCCCTCGACCACGTTCGGGTGGGCCTTGAGGGAGCGGGCGGTGCCGGCCGACCCGGTGAACGCCACCAGGTCCCGGTAGTCGAGGTGGTCGATCAGGTCGCGGGCGCTGCCGGAGATCAGCTGCAGGGACCCGGCGGGCAGGATGCCGGACGCCAGAATGTGGCGCACGACCGCCTCGGTCAGGTAGCCGGTGGGGGTCGCGGGCTTCACGATCGTCGGCACGCCGGCGATGAACGCCGGGGCCAGCTTCTCGAGCATGCCCCAGACCGGGAAGTTGAAGGCGTTGATCTGGCAGGCGACGCCGGGGATGCGGGTGTAGATGTGCTGACCGCTGAAGGAGCCGTCCCGGGACAGCGCCTCGACGTCGCCGTCGATGTAGACCTGGCTGTTGGGCATCTCGCGCCGGCCTTTGGAGGACAGCGTGAACAGAACGCCGATGCCGCCGTCGATGTCGACCATCGAGTCGTAGCGGGTGGCGCCGGTGCGGGCGGAGAGCTCATAGAGCTCCTCTTTGACCCCGCCCAAGTACTGTCCCAGCTGCTTCAGCAGGATGGCGCGCTGATGGAAGGTCAGTTCGCCCAGCGAAGCCTGACCGATCGTGCGGGCGTGTTCGACCACGGCGGCCAGGTCGAGTCCGTCGCTGCTGACCCGGGCGACCTCGACGCCGGTGCTCGCGTCGAGGACGCGCTGGGTGCGCGCGTCGGCACCCGGGGTCCACCAGGAGTCGAGGACGTAGCTGGGAACGACCGTGTCAGAGCTCGTGTCAGTGCTGGTGCCATTGCTGAGGAGTGTCATGATGCGTCCTTCCAATCGAAGAAGCCGCGGCCGCTCTTGCGTCCGAGGTCACCGCGCGCGACGAGGTCGCGCAGCAGTTGCGGCGGGGTGAACCGGTCGCCGAGGGTGTCGTGCAGGTGCTCGGCTATGCCGAGGCGAACGTCGAGACCGACGATGTCGGTGGTGCGGAGAGGCCCGACCGGATGCTTGTAGCCGAGCACCATGGCCGTGTCGATGTCCTCGGGACTGGCGACGCCCTCCTCGACCATGCGGATCGCCTCGAGCGCGATCGCGACGCCGAGGCGGGAACTGGCGAACCCGGGCGAGTCCCGCACCAGGATGGGCGTCTTCCCGAGCGCCGACACCCACGACCGGGCGAGCCGGGCGAGTTCAGGGTCGGTGCGCTCCCCGGTGACGACCTCGATCAGGGTCGAGACCGGCACCGGGTTGAAGAAGTGCAGTCCGATGAACCGGCCCGGGCGGTCCAGCGCCTCGGCCAGATCGGTGATCGACAGCGAAGAGGTGTTGGACGCCAGCCAGGCTGTAGGGGCGAGGTGCGCCTCCACCAAGCGGAGCGCCTGCGTCTTCAGCGCCACGTTCTCGGGAACGGCCTCGACGACGAGGCCGGAGCCGGCGAACGCGGCGGCATCCGTTGCCACGGTCAGCCGGTCGCTGAGCTCGGCACGGCTCGCGGTCACGCTGCCGCGACCGAGGGACTTGTCGACGGCCGCCAGAACCCGGTCGCGAGCGGCGGCTGCCGCGGCGTCTCCCTGCTCGACGACGGTGACGTGGGCGCCAGCCATCAGGAATGCGTGGGCGATGCCGGCGCCCATGCGGCCGCCGCCGAGCACGCCGACCTGGGCGGGCACCTGCTCGGAGACGGGCTGGGTCGCCTCGGTGGCCTGAGTGGCCTCGGTGACCTCGGTGGCCTCGGTGGCCTCGGTGCTGAGCGTCATCGCTTCTTCCTCTCCAGGAATGCGGTCATGCGGGCGAATTTCTCCTCGGACTCGAAGAGCCGGGCCTGGGCTTCGTTGTCGGCCAACGGATGCGCGGCCGCCGGGACATGGAAGACCTCTTTGGCCAGCTGGGTGGCCAGGGGGTCCTGTCTGGCGATCCGGTCGGCCAGCGCGTGTGCGGCCGCCAGCAGGGCGCCCGGTTCGTGCACCTCGGTGACCAGGTGCACGGCCAGCGCCTCGGCGGCGGTCAGGATACGACCGGCCAGGATGATCTCCTTGGCCACGGGTTCGCCGACCAGTGCGGCCAGCCGCCAGAGCGCACCGGCCGCCGGGATGATGCCGAGGGCGGTCTCCGGGTTGCCGAGCCGAGCCGTCGTCGAGGCGAGCCGGAAGTCGGCGGCGTAGGCCAGTTCGGCACCTCCGCCGAGCGCCCAACCGTCGATGGCGGCGATCACCGGCAGCGGCAGCCTGGCGATCCGGCCGAACAGGCCGGAGTTGATGCCCTTCAGGGCGTCCTCGGCCCGGCGGTCCCGCAGCTGCGCGATGTCGGCCCCGGAGGCGAAGACGCCGTTCGTGCCGGAGAGGATCAGGATGCGCGGCCCGCGTTCGAGTTCGCCGCAGACCAGGTGCAGCTCGTCGATCATGGTCTGGTCGATCGCGTTGCGCACATCCGGACGGTTGAGCTGCACGTGCACGCGGTCCGGCCGGTACTCGACGAGCAGGGTCGAGAACTCACGCGACATCTAGACTCGCTCCACGAGTAGGGAGGAGCCCTGCCCGACGCCCACGCACATGGTGGCCACGCCGCGGCGGGCACCTTCGCGCTCCATGCGTCCCAGCAGGGTGATCAGGATACGGGAACCGGACGATCCGAGGGGATGTCCGAGGGCGATGGCGCCGCCGTGCCGGTTGACGATCTCCGGGTCGAGGCCGAGGCGGCGGATGCAGGCCAACGACTGGGTCGCGAACGCCTCGTTCAGTTCGACGGCGTCGACATCCCCGATGGTCAGGCCCAGGCGGTGCAATAGCTTTTGCGTGGCCGGGACGGGGCCGAGCCCCATGGTCTCCGGGGCGACGCCGGCGCTGGCTCCGCCCACTACCCGGGCGCGGGGCGACAGCCCCAGACGTTCGATGGCAGCCTCGCTCGCCACGACGATGGCGGACGCGCCGTCGTTGAGGGAGCTGGCGTTGCCGGCCGTGACGATGCCGCCCGGCCGCACGACCGAGCGCAGCCCGGCGAGGCGTTCGAGCGTGGTGTCGGCCCGGGGCCCCTCGTCGATCTCGGCCAGGCCGGCCCGGGTTGGGACACCCACGATCTCGGGCGTGAAGATACCGTCACGCTGCGCCTCGAGCGCCAACCGGTGCGAGCGCAAGGCGAACGTGTCGGCATCCGTGCGGCTGATGCCGTCCAGGGCCGCGACTTCCTCGGCCGTCTCGGACATGGAAAAAGTGGCCTTGTCGCGCGCTGTCAGGCGCGGATTGGTGAAGCGCCAGCCGATCGAGGTGTCGACGATCTCACCCGGCTTGGCGAACGCCTTCTCCGGCTTGGCGAGAACCCAGGGTGCGCGGGTCATCGACTCGACACCGCCCGCGATCACGATGTCCGCTTCGCCGGCCTTGATCATGTTGGCGGCCAGGTGCACGGCGGACAACCCGGAGGCGCAGAGCCGGTTGACCGTGATCCCCGGCACGCTGTCGGGGAGACCTGCCAGGAGCACGGCCATGCGGGCGACGTTGCGGTTGTCCTCGCCGGCCTGGTTCGCGGCTCCCAGGATGACCTCGTCGACCAGGGTGGGATCCAGTCCGGACCGGGACACGACTGCGGCCAGCACGACGGCGGCCAGGTCGTCGGGACGGATGCCGGCCAGCACCCCGCCGTATCGGCCGATGGGAGTTCGAACACCATCAACGAGGAATGCTTCGGGCATGGCTTCATCACCTTTGATCGCCGTGTTACTAACTGACCGTTCGTTTTGTAAAGAATGTCATAGAAAGTCCTTGCAGGGCAAGAGGAGGAAGCCGCCACGCCGCCCTCCCCCACATCGGCTCGACTGAGGCACACTGGATGGGTGAACGCAACGCCCAGCACCGTCCCATCCGCCCCCGGCACCGGTCGCCGCCCCGCCGGCCGCCTCGGTCTCCGCCGCAATCTGTTACGCCCGGACCGGTCGGACCAGGCAGACCGGGTCACCTTCATCGAGTTGTTCTTCGACCTGATCTTCGTTTTCGCGCTGACCCAACTGTCGAACCATCTCTATGAGAACCAGTCCTGGCAGGGCGCCGCGGAGTCCGTCGTCCTGGTGCTCGTCCTGTGGTGGATCTGGGTGCACACCACCTGGGTGACCAACGTGCTCGACCCGGCGCGCCTGCCCGTGCGCGGGGTCGTGATCGGCCTCTCCCTCATCGGGCTCGTGGTCAGCGTCTCGATCTTCGAATCGTTCGGCGACCGGGGACTCATCTTCGCCGTGGCCTATGTCACCCTGCAGCTCGGCCGCACGGCCTTCATGGCCCTCGCGCTCGCGCGCCACGACCCTGCCCTCTTCCGCGCCTTCGTGCGAATCTTCGTCTGGCTGGCCGTGGCCGGGCTGTTCTGGATTCTCGGCGGTCTGCTCCCGGCCGACTACCGGCTGCTGCTCTGGGCGTCAGCGTTGGGGATCGAATTCGTGTCAGCCTCGCTCGGTTTCCCGGTTCCGGGCCTCGGCCGGGCCACCCCCGGCAATGGCGAGCTGTCCGGCCCGCACATCGCGGAGCGCAGCGCCCTGTTCGTCATCATCGCGCTCGGAGAATCCTTCCTGGTGACCGGCTTCGCCTTCGTCGACCAGGACGTCTCGGTGCCGGGCGTGCTCGGCCTCCTGTTGGCCTTCGTGAGCGGAGCGGCCATGTGGTGGCTGTATTTCGACCACGGGGAGCACGCCGGCAGCAAGGCACTCACCGAGGCAGCCAACCCCGGCCGTCTCGCCCGCCTCGCCTATACCTATGTGCACGCCCTGATCATCGCGGGCGTGGTGCTGACCTCGGTCGGCGACAAAGAGATCCTGGCGCATCCGGATGGCCCGGTCACGTTCTCGACGGCCGTCGCGATCACCGGCGGGCCGCTGCTGTACCTGCTAGGGCTGGCGCTGTTCCGGTTCCTCGTCGCCGGGGAAGTTCTGGTCTCCCACCTGAGCGGTATCGCGGTGCTGTTGCTGGCGCTGCCTCTCGCCTCCGCCCTGCCACCGCTCGCCGTGGGAGCGGCGGGAGCGTTCGTGCTGGCCACCGTCGCCTGCTGGGACACCATCGTGCGCGTGCGGAACGGCACCGCCGAGGAAAAGGCCGGCTAGCCGAGACGGGGCAGCGAAACGACAGGAACACGGGGTGCGCCCAATGCGATACCCCTCATTCCTGTTGTGTCAGATGATCGAACCGCGGTTAGAAGAATCCGTCGGGGGTTCCGGCGGCCTTCGTCACCGACTCGGTGCCGATGCGGGCGGCGGTGAGCTGGGCCATCGCGACGCGCAGGCCGGACTCCATCTGGGCGGCCCAAACCTCGGTTTCGCGGCTGGCGGCGTCTGCGGCATCCGCTCGGGCGATGGCCTTCTCCTTTTCGGCGCGTTCGCTGCGCACCTGCTGAATGCTCAGGGTGATGCCGTAGTAGGCGGCCACCATCGAGGCGATGGGCGTGGCGAAGACGGCCAGGGCGTTGATGCTCTCGCTCGACACCCCGACCAGCAGCATCACGATGAAGGCCACCGCGAGCGCGGCGATGCCGACCAGGACGACGAGTGCGGTGCGCTGGCCGGGCGTGGTCGTGAATCGTGGTGTCGACGCTGGAGCGGGAGCCGGCTGGGCCGCGGCCGGCTGCGGGTCTTCGACGGGCTCGAGCGTCTCGGTCTGATCGTTCAGGGGCAGCGCCCGGGTGGACGTGCCGGTCGAGGAGAAATCAGTCATTGTTCGGGCTCCGTCGTCAGGGTGCATCGGGGGAAGAGGCGGTTGGGTCATTGTCTTCTACCGACTGGGCAGGGTCAAGGCGGGCAGGGTCACGGCGGGCGTCCCCGCGGGCATTCGGGTCGTCGTTGAGGAAGACCCGCTTGTAGCTGCGGCCGTCGGCGAGTTCGACGGTCCGGCCGGCGAGCTTGCCGCGGCTCAGCTTCAGGTAGATCGCCTGGGCAGTGACGCCCAACTGCGCTGCGGCCTCGGACACGGACAGCCCGGGCAGATCCGTGGGCACGGCGCTGGGGCGCGCGGCCCGCTTGCGTCCGGCCGCCTGGCGGGCGGCGATCTCGGCGTCGGTGCCGTTCCAACGCCACTTCGCGGCGGCCGGCTTCAGCCCCGCGGCATCGGCGATCTCGTCCCAGTCCGCGCCCCCGCGGAGAGCGTCGCGCACCCCCACGAGGGTGGCCGGGTCGGCGTCAAGTTCGAGGAGCAGGGAGCGGATGGCCCGCAGCCGCTCGAGCGGCGCCGAACCGGGGGCGGCGTCCAGGGCGGCCAGGCGCGACAGGGCCGCGCTGGTCGATGGTGCGAGAAAATATCCCATTGTGTGCCGCAGGCACTCAGGACGAGTGCAGGGAGGACGGGTGCAGGGACGACGGGTGGTGGGCCTCCGGGCCGGCTTCACCGCCGATGGCGGCCGCGAGGCGCTCGCGGGCACGGGAGAGGTGCTCATCGAGCAGCTGGGCGGCCCCGGGGCCGTCACCCTCGGCGATGAGCTCCAGGATGCGCTGGTGTTCGGCCTGGATCAGCGCCGTGTCGAGCAGATTGAGGGACTGCACCCGGACCATGCACAGACGTACCTCACTGACCAGCGAACGGTACATCTTGCTGAGTCGCTCGTTGCCGACCGCGTCGATCAGACTGGTGTGGAAGCGCATATCGGGCTCCACCACGTCGAGCGCGGAGCCGCCGGCCACGGCCGCGATGTCACGGTTCGCCTGCACGGCCCCCTCCGGGACGGTGCGAGTCACGGCCAGGCGGCGCAGCACCTCGCTCTCGAGGTAGGCGCGGGCCCGGTAGATGTCGCGCACAGAGTCCGGGCCGAGCTCGGCGACACGGGCACTCTTGTGCGCCCCGCGCACGAGCAGCCCCTCGGACACCAGCTTCTCGATCGCCGCCTTCGCCGTGGGGCGGGCTACGTCGTAGCTCGCGGCCATCTCGGTCTCGGTCAGGGCCAGATCGGAGGTTAATTCACCCTCGAGGATCCGGGTTCTCAGATCGTTTGAAATGGCATCCACGATCGACGTTGCCGTTACGCGCGCTGCCACGGGAGCCTGCCTTTCCTAAACGAGTGTTCTCATCTTGACAGACAAAATCACAAATATTGTTGACTTACTTGCATACTTGCTAGACAATCGTGGAGGTGTCACGACGGCGTGACCATGACCTCAGTGTGGAGACCCCATCTTTCAACAGATACTCGATCCGATTCTTGGATCCCTCGTCCTGTCGGCCATTTGTGCCGCTTTGCCACTCATTCTCCTCTTCGTCCCACTCGGCGTGTTCCGGGTCAAGGCGCACAAGGCGGCCCTCGCCAGTCTGCTCCTCTCCGTCGTGCTCGCCGTTGTCGGTTGGCAGATGCCCGTCGGCCAGGCGCTGAGCGCAACGGCGGCCGGCATTTTCTACGGCCTCTTCCCGATCCTCTGGATCCTGGTCAACGCGTTGTGGATCTACAAGCTCACCGTGGCCACCCCCTGGTTCGAGGTGCTGGGCCGCACCATCCGTTCCATTTCCAACGACCTGCGTATTCTCGCCATCCTGATCGCGTTCTGCTTCGGCGCGCTGCTCGAGTCGCTCGCCGGATTCGGCGCCCCGGTCGCCATCTCCGCCGCCATGCTGATGGCCGCGGGAATGAAGCCGCTCAAGTCCGCCATGGTCTCGCTGCTGGCCAACACGGCTCCGGTGGCCTTCGGCGCCATGGCCGCCCCGATCATCGCCCTCAACGGCGTGACCGGCCTGCCGATCCAGGACCTCGCCTCCATGGCCGGTCGCCAGACGCCGTTCATCGCCGTGATCGTGCCGCTGATCCTCGTCTTCATCGTCGACGGCAAGCGCGGCATCAAGCAGACCTGGCCGGTGGCCGTGGTCGCCGGTCTCGTCTTCGGGCTGGCCCAGTTCGTCACGGCCAACTACTTCGCCGTCGAACTGACGGATGTCGTGGCCGCCGTCGCCACCGTTGCTGCCGTCCTGATCATGCTGCGCTTCTGGCAGCCGTCCGAATCCATGGGCCTGAACGACGACGTCGAACTGTCCGGTGCCGAGAACCTGGTGAGCACGACCGTGGGTGCCGCGGTTCCCGAATCCGCCATGCGCAGCACCCCCACCACCGCGCTCAAGTCGGCCCGACGCTCCGCCGACAGCCCCGACTTGACCGACAACACCCGCCCGGAGCCCCGCCAGGTCTGGAAGGCCGTCGCCCCATACCTGATCATCATGGGCATCTTCTCGATCGCGCAGATCCCGGCCGTCAAGGCCTGGCTCGGCGTCGTGGGCAGCGTCACCTTCCCCTGGCCCGGACTGGACGTGGTCGACGCGGCCGGCAACCCAGTCCCGGCGACCACCTTCAAGCTCGACCACATCAAGGCCACCGGCACCCTGCTGCTCTTCTCCGGCTTGATCACCATGGCCCTCTACAAGGTCTCGTTCCGCCAGGGCCTCAAGATCTACGGTGACACCCTCGTGCAGCTGCGCTGGACCATCGTCACCGTCACCGCCGTGCTGGCCCTCTCGTTCGTCATGAACCTGTCTGGCCAGACCGCCTCCCTCGGCGCCTGGCTCGCCACCGCGGGTGTGTTCTTTGCCGTGATCTCCCCTCTAATCGGCTGGATCGGCGTGGCCCTGACGGGTTCCGACACCTCGTCCAACGCACTCTTCGGACAGTTGCAGGTCACCGCCGCCAACGCGACCGGCCTGTCGCCGGTGCTGATGGCCGCCGCCAACTCGTCGGCCGGAGTGCTCGGCAAGATGCTCTCGCTGCAGAACCTGGCTGTGGCCGCCGCCGCGGTCGGATTGGTGGGAGCGGAGAGCCTGCTCTTCCGCAAGCTGGTCGGCTGGAGCCTCGGGCTCCTCGTGCTGATCACCCTCCTGATCGTGCTGCAGTCCACCCCGGTCCTCGGCTGGATGGTGCCGTAATGGCCCGCCGCGGCACGGTGGACACCCCCTCGGCGACCCTCTCGGGTCCCGAATCGGTACCTGCATCCGCCGGGATGCTGGGTGCCCTCCGCGCCGCGGTGTCCGACCCGGCCCAGGTCAAGACCCGGGCCATCGACCTGCACGCCAACGCCCACGACGCCTCGCACTTCCTGCTCGTCCCCCAGGCCCTGGTCGTGGCCGGAAACGCCGACGAGGTCGGCAAGCTGCTGCGCGCCAGCCGGGCTCAGGGCGTTCCGCTCACGTTCCGCTCCGGCGGCACCAGCCTGAGCGGCCAGGCACTCACCGACGGCGTGCTGGTCGACGTGCGGCGCAACTTCAAGCAGATCGAGGTGCTCGAGGGCGGCGCCCGGGTGCGGGTTCAGCCCGGCGTCACCGTGCGCGCACTGAATGCCCGCCTGGCGAAGTACGGCCGCAAGTTCGGCCCGGACCCGGCGAGCGAATCCGCCTGCACCATCGGTGGAGTCGTGGCCAACAACTCCTCCGGGATGGCCTGCGGCACCGTCGACAACGCCTACCAGACCCTGGAATCGGTCACGGTGGTGCTGCCCAGCGGCACCGTCGTCGACACCGGGGCGACGGATGCCGACGCCCGCCTCCGCACCCTCGAACCCGAGCTGCACGAGGGTCTGCTACGCCTCGCCAAGCGGGTTCAGCGGAACCCCTCCTCCGTGGCCACCATCCGGCACCAGTTCTCGATGAAGAACACCATGGGTTACGGCCTGAACTCCCTACTGGACTTCGACCGACCCGTGGACATCCTGGCGCACTTGATCGTGGGCAGCGAGGGCACCCTCGGCTTCGTCGCGGAGGCGGTCTTTCGCACCGTGCCCCGACCGACCCACACCGTCACCGGCCTGCTGGTCTTCCCCGACCTGGAGACCGCCAACGCGGCCCTGCCTGCCCTGGTGGGAACCGGGGCGGCCACCCTCGAGCTGATGGACGCCCTGTCGCTCAAGGTGGGTCAGGGCCTGGACAACGTTCCCCCGGTCGTGCGCGACCTCGCGGTGCGGGACCACGCGGCACTCCTGATGGAGTACCAGACCGACAACCCCGAGCGACTACAGGAGCTGCAACACGCGGGCCTGGGCATCCTGCCGGGGCTCGGGCTCAGCGCCCCGGTCGAGTTCAGCGCGGACTCCGCGACCCGGGCCCAGCTGTGGCACCTGCGGAAGGGGCTCTACGCATCCGTCGCCGGCGCCCGCCCGCAGGGCACCACGGCCCTGCTCGAGGATGTCGTCGTGCCGGTGGCCGCGCTGGGTCGCACCTGCGTGGAGCTGATCCGCCTGTTCGACAAGTACAGCTACCGCAACAGCGTGATCTTCGGTCACGCCAAGGACGGCAACATCCACTTCATGCTCACCGACGGTTTCACCGGCAAGACCGAGCTGGAGCGCTACAGCGCCTTCACCGAGGACATGGTGGACCTGGTGCTCGGTGAGGGCGGCTCGCTGAAGGCCGAGCACGGCACCGGGCGGGTGATGGCACCGTATGTGCGGCGCCAGTACGGCGACGAGCTCTACGACGTCATGCGGCAGCTCAAGGTGCTCTTCGACCCCGCCGGGATGCTCAACCCCGGCGTGCTGATGAACGACGACCCGGAGGTGCACCTGCGCGACATCAAGCTGGTGCCGCCGGTGGCGGAGGTCGTCGACAGCTGCGTCTCGTGCGGCTACTGCGAGCCCGTCTGCCCCAGCCGGGACCTGACCCTGACACCTCGCCAGCGGATCGTCACCCTGCGCGCAATCGAACAGGCCCGCCGGGGCGGCAACCTGGCCCTGGCAACGGAATTGGAGAAGGACTACGTCTACGACGGCGTGGAGACCTGCGCGGTCGACGGCATGTGCCAGACCGCGTGCCCGGTCAACATCAACACCGGCACCATGATGAAGCAGATCCGGCGCGGTGAGGCCGGACCGCTGATCAACGGCGTCTGGAACACCGCGGCCAAGAATTGGGGTGCGGTCACCCGCGGCGCCGGACTGGCTCTGACCGTGGTGCGCAAGATCCCGACCCCGGTGCTGATGGTGCCCAACAAGCTCGGCCGGGCCGTTCTCGGCACCGACACCCTGCCGCTCTATTCGAGTGAGCTGCCCGGCGGCGGCGGCGGACGCTCCCGCCCGACGCCGGCCCTGGCGCCGGAAGCCGTTTACTTCCCGGCCTGCGTGCAGACCATGTTCGGTCCGGCGACCGCCGGCACGCCGGGGGTGCAGGTCAGCTTCGAGCAGCTCTGCGACCGGGCCGGCATCACCCTGGTGGTGCCGGAGGGCATCGACGGGCTCTGCTGCGGCACGCCGTGGTCGTCGAAGGGTCTGAAGACCGGCGAGGCGACCATGCGGGCCAAGACCCTCGCGGCGCTGCGCACGGCGACCCGGAATGGGGAGCTCGCGATCATCTGCGACGCCTCCTCCTGCACCGAGGGCCTGCGCACGACGATCGAGGGTGACCACGACGAGCCGCGCCTGCGGGTGGTGGACGCCGTGCAGTTCGCCGCCGAACGCATCCTGCCGTCACTGCCCGAGTACCAGAAGATCGACAAGCTCGCGCTGCACCCCACGTGCTCGTCCACCCGGATGGGCATCAACGACTCCCTGCAGACCCTTGCGGGCGGCGTCGCCGAGACGGTGCAGGTGCCGGACAACTGGGGCTGCTGCGGCTTTGCCGGGGACCGCGGCATGCTGCATCCCGAGCTGACCGAATCGGCCACCCGGGCGCAGGCAGCCGACGTCGCGACGATGGACGCCACGGCGTTCGTGTCGTGCAACCGCACCTGCGAGCTCGGGCTGACCCGGGCCACGGGCAAGGAGTACCGCCACGTACTCGAGCTGCTGGAAGAGGTGACCCGGCCCGACACCGACGATCCGGATGCCACCGCTCCCCGTCTGGCAGAGTCGGGCGCCGTCTAGCCCCAGGTGAGCCGCACCCTCCGGAAGCAGGCGAAGGTAGAACCTGCGCCTGCTTGCGTCGGGTGCGCCGCGACCCGGGCCGCGCCGAGAGGCGCGAGCCGGGGCGGCGGGCTACTCGGGGGCGCCGAAGACGGCCACAGAGTGCGGCGCGAGGAGCACGGCGGTCGGGGTACGGCCCTGGACCGCGTCACCGGTGGCGGCGAAGGATGCCAGCAGCGCCGGGGCATCCGTCGGCACCTCACGGGGCTCCGTGCCCAGGTTGACCAGGATCTCGGTGTCGCCGCGGCGAAGCCTCAACCACCGCTCGTTCTCGTCGACGTCGACCGCGACCCGGCCGAAGCGCGGGTCGGTGATATCCGGACAGGACCGGCGCAGCCGGCCCAGGGCCTGGTAGAAACCGAGCAGGCGCGCGTGGGCGGGTTCGGACAGCTCGTCCCAGTCCAGCACCGACCGCTCGAACGTGGCCGGGTCCTGCGGGTCGGGCACTAGGGCCGGGTCCCAGCCCATGCGCGCGAACTCGCCGATCCGGCCGGTGCGCACGGCCTCGCCGAGTTCGGGTTCCGGATGCGACGTGAAGAACTGCCAGGGCGTGCTCGCTCCCCACTCCTCGCCCATGAACAGCATGGGCGTGAACGGTCCGAGCAGGGTCAGCGTGGCTGCGATCGCCAGCTGCCCGGTGTCGAGGGTCGCGCTGAGGCGGTCGCCCGTGGCCCGGTTGCCGATCTGGTCGTGGTTCTGGTTGGCGACGACGAGGCGCCAGGCCGGCATCCGCGCCGTGTCGATCGGGCGCCCGTGGGTGCGCCCGCGGAAGCTGGAGAACGTGCCGTCGTGGAAGAACCCATGGGTGAGTACCTTCGCGAGGGCGCCGAGCAGCTCGAAGTCGGCGTAGTAGCCGGTGGTCTCGCCGGTCACCGCCACGTGCACGGCGTGGTGGAAGTCGTCGCTCCACTGGCCGGTGAGCCCGTAGCCGCCGGTGTCCCGCGGCGTGATCAGCCGGGGGTCGTTGAGGTCGGACTCGGCGATCAGGCTGAGCGGACGCCCGGTGGTGGCGATCAGCACATCGACCTCGGTGGCGAGCTCCTCGAGCAGGTGCAGCGCGTGATCGTCCCGCAGGGCGTGCACCGCATCCAGGCGGAGCCCGTCGACGTGGTAGTCGCCCAGCCACATCAGGGCGTTGTCGATGATGTAGCGGCGCACCGGGTCGGAGTCGGGGCCGTCGAGGTTGAGCGAGGAACCCCAGCCGGTGTCGCCTGCCTCGTTCAGATAGGGGCCGAACTGCGGCAGGTAGTTGCCGCTCGGGCCGAGGTGGTTGTAGACCACGTCCTGGATGACGCCGATGCCGGCCTGGTGGCAGGCGTCCACGAACCGCTGGTAGGCGGCCGGTCCGCCGTAGCCCTCGTGCACGGCGTACCAGAGCACGCCGTCGTAGCCCCAGTTGTGGGTGCCGTTGAAGGCGTTGACCGGGAGCAGCTCCACGAAGTCGACACCGATCGAGGCCAGGTGCGCCAGCCGGCCCGCCGCGGCGTCGAGGGTGCCCTCCGAGGTGAAGGTGCCCAGGTGCAGCTCGTAGATGGTGCTGCCGGCCAGCTGGCGGCCGGTCCAGTCGCCGTCCTGCCAGACGTGAGCGCCGGGATCGAACGTGCGGCTCTTCGCGTGCACGCCATTCGGCTGGTGCCGGGAGCAGGGGTCAGGGAAGGGTCCCTGGCCGTCGATCAGGAACCCGTAGTCGACGCCGCGCGCGGCCGGCTCGGCCGGCGGGCGGGGTGCGTGCCACCATCCGTCGCCCCGCGCGGTCATCGCCAGCGTCTGGTCGGCGAGTTCGACCGCCACGGCCGAGGCGTGGGGAGCCCAAACTTCGAATTCAGTGGGCATGGTCGGCGCTTTCCAGGTCGTTCGTGCGGGCGGGCTCGGCGCTGTCCTGGCCGTCGGCGGTGTCGGCGCTGTCCTGGCCGTCGGCGGGCACCAGCAGGGCCACCGGGTATCGTCGCAGCAGGGCGGCCACGCTGACGGTTCCGCCGGGGTGGCGTTCACCGGTCAGCAAGTCGACGACCGGGCGGCCGGACAGGACCACGGTCGTGTCGTCCCAGCCGCCCCCGGCCGCGAGCCCGAGCGGCAGCCGGGTGGCGACGGTGACCGCGCCGCCGCGGTCGAAGGCGATCACGTGGGCGGCGGCGGTGCCGAACGCGGCGACCGGGCTGTGCCGGAAGAAACGTTCGGGATGGTCGCGGCGCAGCCGGAGGGCACGCGTGGTGACCAGCAGTTTCGCGGCGCCGGTCTCGTCGACGGGCGGCAACCAGCCGTCGTTCACCCGGGTCAGGTAGCCGCGCCGCAGGTCGTAGTCGACCGGGCGGCGGTTGTCGGGGTCGACGAGGGACGTGTCCCACAGCTCGGTGCCCTGATATACGTCGGGCACGCCCGGGGCCGTCAGCTGAACGAGCTTGTTGGAGAGAGCGTTGCTCCAGCCGGCGGCGCGCACCCGGTCGACGAACGCGGAAAGCGTCTGCGTGACCGCGGGGTCGTCGAAGGAGGCGGTCACGAGGCCCCGCATCGCCGCCTCGAACTCCGCGTTCCGGCTGGTCCAGGTGGTCGAGGTTCCGGCCTCCCGTGCCGCCTTCTCCGCGTAGGCGATGAGGCGTTCCGGTGTGGCCGGCCAGGATCCGACGATGGCCTGCCAGAGCAGGTTCTCGAAGGGGGCGTCACCGAGGGGGGCGGCCGCGCGCAGGGTGCGCAGGGTGTTCTCCCATTCCACGGGAATCTCGGCCAGGACCGAGATGCGGGCGCGGACATCCTCGCTGCGTTTGGTGTCGTGGGTGGAGAGGGTCGTCATCGAGGCCGGGAATGTGGCCAGGCGGATCTGCTGGCGCCGGTGGAACTCGTCCGCATCGACCGCGAACTCCCCCGGGTCGGCGCCGACCTCGTTGAGCGAGGTGAGCCGGCTGAAGCGGTAGTAGGCGGTGTCTTCGACGCCCTTGGCCATCACCATGCCCGAGGTCTGCTGGAAGCGCACGGCCAGCGGATGCCCGGGGTCGCCAAGAAGCGGAAGGAGACCCGAGATCGCGCTCACGAGGTCGGGCCGGTGGCGGGCAGCTTCGGCGGCGGCGTGGCTCAGCTCGTCGATGCCCACCGGGAGATAGGAGCGGTAGACCGGGAAGCAGGCCAGGAGCTCGGCCAAGGCGTCGACGGTGGCAGGATCGACGGCCGCGGTGGTGGCGGGCACGAGTCGGGCCAGCCGTACGACCTCCGCCTGGAGGGTGTGGTCGGCGATGACGCGCTTCCGTGCGTGCACCAGGTCGGCCCAGTTCGCCGGCGGCGCATCACCGGTCGGCGCGGCGGCCTCGGCCTGAAGCCGGGCCTCGAGCGCGTCGAGCGCGCGCTGTCCGGCCGGGTCGACGAGCAGCCGGTCGAAGTCGGCGAGGGCGTCGTAGCCGGTCGTGCCGGCGGTGGCCCAACCGGTCGGCAGCTGCTCGTCACCCTCGAGGATCTTCTCGACGAGCACGTAGGCCCCGTCGGTGGCATCCCGCAACCGGTCGAGGTAGCCGCCCGGATCGGCGAGGCCGTCGGGGTGGTCGACCCGCAGCCCCTGAACGAGGCCGTCCTGCACCCAGCGCACGATCTCCCGATGGGATTCGTCGAAGACCCACGGCACCTCCACCCTGAGCCCGGCCAGGGTGTTCACGGAGAAGAAGCGCCGGTAGTTCAGCTGCGCGTCCGCGCGGCGCCAGTTGACGAGTTCGTAGTGCTGGCGGGAGTGCACAGCCCTGCCGTCCGCGCCGTCATCGGCGGTGCCGGGAGCCAGCGGGAACCGGTTGTCGTAGTAGTGCAGCTCGTCGCCGACCACCTCGAGGCGGTCGAGCTCGCTCCGGCCGTCCGCGTCGTCGCCGAGCACGGGCAGCAGGATCCGGTCGCCGTTCGCGGCCCAGTCCACGTCGAAGGCCTCCACGTAGCGCGACGCGGGGCCGTTTTGGAGCAGGTTCCACCACCAGTGGTTCCGGTGCGGGGTCGCGACGCCCATGTGATTGGGCACGATGTCCACCAGGATGCCGCGCCCGGCATCCGTCGCGGCCGCCGCCAGTCGGGTGAGCGCCTCGGCACCGCCACGAACCGGGTCGATCCGGGAGTGGTCGACCACGTCGTAGCCGTGGTCGGAGCCCTCCTCCGCGGCGAGGAGCGGGGACAGGTAGAGCCAGTCCGCGCCCAGCTCGTTCACATAGTCGAGCACTCCCTCGGCGGCGGCCAGGTCGAAGGCGGCCGTGATCTGAAGGCGATAGGTGCTGAGCGGAATCCTCACGGCTGGACCAGGTGCGCCGGGTCGACCACGGAGATGGACCCCGTCATCAGTCCGGATAGGGAAGCCGCGACGGAGTGGTCCGGCGCGGTTTCCGGGGAATGGTACGCCCGCAGCACCACGAGCGACCGCGACGTGACCGTGTGCAACGACCCGGCGGGCCGCGGAATCGCGTCGGCGCCCTCCCCAGCCGTGTCGACGACGATCTCCCACGCCGGGGCGTATTCGGCCGAGGGCAGGGTGAACTCGACATCCTCGGCGTCCGCGTTGAAGCAGACCAGGAAGTTGACGTCGGTCACCGGCTGACCGCGCGCGTCGCGCTCACGGATGCCGTCGCCGCTGAGGAACATGGCGACCGTGCGGGTGAGGTGCTCGTCCCAGTCCTGGGACTGCATCTCCTTCCCGTCGGGGGTCAGCCAGACGAGATCGCTCATCGGGTCGCCCACGGTGCGGTGGCCGGGGTGGCCGTTGAAGAAGCTGCTGCGGCGGAAGGTCGGGTGTTCACGGCGCAACCGGGATACGGCGGCCGTGAACTCGATCAGCGGGTTGTCCGCGTCCGACCAGTGGATCCAGCTCAGGTCGTTGTCCTGGGCATAGGTGTTGTTGTTGCCCTTCTGCGTGCGGCCGAGCTCGTCACCGTGGAGGATCATCGGCACGCCCTGCGACAGGAGCAGGGTGGCCACGTAGTTGCGCTGCTGGCGGGCCCGCAGTTCCAGGACCTCCGGGTCATCCGTCGGCCCCTCGACCCCGGAGTTCCAGGACCGGTTGTGCGATTCGCCGTCCTGGCCGTTCTCACCGTTGGCGTCGTTGTGCTTCTCGTTGTAGGAGACCAGGTCGGAGAGGGTGAACCCGTCGTGCGCGGTGACGAAGTTGATCGACGCGACCGGGCGGCGGCCGGAGTGCTCGTAGAGGTCCGCGGAGCCGGTGATGCGCGAGGCGAACTCGCCCAGCGTCGACGGTTCTCCGCGCCAGAAGTCACGCACGGTGTCGCGGTACTTCCCGTTCCATTCCGTCCACTGGGCCGGGAAGTTGCCGACCTGGTAACCGCCGGGGCCGACGTCCCACGGCTCGGCGATGAGCTTCACCTGGGAGACCACCGGGTCCTGCTGCACGAGTTCGAAAAAGGTGGAGAGCTTGTCGACGTCGTAGAGGTCGCGGGCCAGGGCCGAGGCCAGGTCGAATCGGAAACCGTCCACGTGCATTTCGAGAACCCAGTAGCGCAGCGAGTCCATGATCAGCTGCAGCGAGTGCGGGTGGCGCACGTTCAGGGTGTTGCCGGTGCCCGTGTAGTCCATGTAGTAGCGCTTGTCGTCGTCCATAAGGCGGTAGTACGCCTCATTGTCGATGCCCTTGAACGAGATCGTCGGACCGAGGTGGTTACCCTCCGCGGTGTGGTTGTAGACCACGTCGAGGATGACCTCGATGCCCGCGTCGTGCAGAGAACGCACCATCCCCTTGAATTCCTGCACCTGGTTGCCCAGGTCGCCGGTCGAGGAATACGCGTTGTGCGGGGCGAAGAACCCGATGGTGTTGTAGCCCCAGTAGTTGTTCAGGCCCTTTTCCTCGAGGGTGCCGTCGTTGACGAACTGGTGCACCGGCATCAGTTCGATCGCGGTCACGCCGAGTTTCTGCAGGTGGTCGATGACCGACGGATGCGCCACGCCGGCATACGTGCCGCGCTGGCCCTCCGGCACCGCGTCCTGCAGCTTGGTGAGGCCCTTTACGTGGGCCTCGTAGATCAGGGAGGCGCTGTAGGGCGTGCGCAGGGGTCGGTCGCCCACCCAGTCGAAGAACGGGTTGACGACGACGCCGAGCATCATGTGCGGGGCGGAGTCCTCGTCGTTGCGCGAATCCGGGTCGCCGAAGTTGTAGGAGAACAGGGACTGGTCCCAGTCGATGGTGCCGCAGGTGGCCTTGGCATAGGGGTCGAGCAGGAGCTTGTTGGGGTTAGCCCTGCTGCCCGCGGCGGGGTTGTAGTCGCCGTGCACGCGATAGCCGTAGCGCTGTCCCGGCTGGATCAGCGGCAGGTAGCAGTGCCAGATGAACGCGCTGGACTCGACCACTTCGATGCGGGTCTCAACGCCCTGTTCGTCGAAGAGGCAAAGTTCAACGCGGTGGGCGGCTTCGCTGAACAGGGCAAAGTTCGTGCCGCTGCCGTCATACGTTGCGCCGAGCGGGTACGCAGTACCGGGCCAGGTTTCCAAAGAGTGCTCCTCGTGCTGTGGGTCTGGTCTTGTCGGCACACCGACCGCGCCGGTATGCCCACAAGTACGCTACAGTCTGCCGGGCCCCCCTGACGCCCGATCGGGTGTCACGGGCGCCCGATCGGGGTATCGTGCCGCGGTGAATGCGGTCGTGATCTTCGCTCCGTCCCCGGTTCTCACGGCGGCCCTCCGCGGCCGGGTCAGAGTCGTCAGCGAGCGCCGGGGTCATGTCAGGAGGTCGGGTCACTTCACGAGGTCGGCGGCGCGATCGGCGGCCACCAGCTCGCGCACGAGCGGCGCCACCTCGGTGCCGTAGAGCTCGATGCTGGTCATCAGCTTCTCGTGGGAGAGCGTGCCGAGGCTGTACTTGAGGTCGAAGCGGGAGAGCCCCAGACCGATCGCGGTGGCGGCGATTTTGGTGGCCACGGTCTGAGGTGAGCCCACGAAGAGGGCGCCGTCCGGGCCGGCGTCGTGTTCGAAGCGTTCCCGGGTGACCGGACCCCAACCGCGCTCTCGGCCGATCCGGTTCTGCATGGCGGCGTAGTGCGGCCACATTTCCTCGCGCGCCTGGACATCCGTCGCGGCGACATAGCCCGGCGAGTGTTCGCCGATCGGCCGGGTCGGCTTCTCGAACTGAGCCAGGGCACGGTGGTAGAGCTCGACCAGAGGCACGAAGGCCAGGGGCGAGCCGCCGATGATGGCCAGCATCAGCGGCAGGCCGTAGTGCGCCGCACGCACGACGGACTGCGGGCTTCCGCCCACGCCGATCCAGGTGGTGAGGGCTCCGGAGTCCGTCGGCGGGAACACCCTCTGGTTTCGCAGACCACCCCGGGTCTCGCCCGACCAGGTGACGGGCTCCTCCGTGAGCAGCTCGGTGAATAGGTTGAGCTTTTCCTCGAACAGCAGCTCGTACTGGTCCAACTCCAGGCCGAACAGCGGGAACGACTCAGTGAAGGAGCCGCGGCCCAGGATAACCTCTGCGCGTCCGTTCGAGACCGCATCGAGGGTGGAGAAGCGCTGGAAGACGCGCACCGGGTCGTCCGAGCTGAGGACGGTGACGGCGGACCCAAGACGGATGCCGGTGGTCTGCCCGGCGATCGCGGCGAGCACCACCTCGGGGGCGGAGACGGCGAAATCTTCCCGGTGGTGCTCACCGATCCCGAAGAAGTCGAGGCCCACCTGATCGGCCAGCACCCCCTCGGCCACCACGTTGCGCAGCGTCGCCGCCTGGGACAACCGGGCCCCAGAGGCGTCGAAGGTGACATCGCCGAAGGTGTCCAGCCCGAGTTCGAACTTTTCTGTCATCTGGTGCGTGCTCCTCGCGAAGGTCCGTACATTCGCCACAAAGTCTATGCAAATGCATTCAAAGACGAAACCGCGGCCCGCCCCTGAATATTCCGGGCCCGTGCGAAGGTTCGCGGCGCAGGTGGTGGACGCGGGCGCACTGTAGAACCTACGCCGGCTGTTACACGGTGCGCGACGACGGAGGTGGGGGGGCGCCGCGGGCGCGCCGTCGCGAGGGGGGCAGAATGGGGTCAGGCGCCATCACCGGTCGCCCCGGCGACAGGAGATCCCCCATGACCGAACACGAATTGATTGCGCTCTGGACCAAGGCCCGCTGGCACATCATCGTGTCCCAGCTCGCACCGACTTTCCTGCTCACGGCCCTCGTGGCCTTCCTGTCCGTCGGTCTGGCGGAGTCAGCGCTGAGTGTGCGCATCGCGGCCGCGGGCATCCTGCTAGCCTCGGGCATTCTCGGTGCGCTCGCTCAGATCGCGTCGGCGAACGAGGGCCTCTTCATCGTCGCGGATCTGCGCGCGCTGCCCGCCAGCAGCGCCCTCGGCCGCGGCGTCGTCGCCTCCGCGCCCTGGATCAACGTCGTGCGCTTCGTGACCCCGGCGGTCTTCGTGGTCGTCTACATCGCGCTCCTGGCCGCCCTGTTCCTGCCGTTCGCTTAGCTAATTACCACTACATCTAGGCATGGTCGGCATGTCGACCACAAGATGTGGTGGAGTCGAGGCGTAGGGTGGGCTCGAACGGACAGACTCGAATCCTTGAGTCTGCCGCGGAAGCCACCAAGGACGAACACGCATGACACCGCAACACCACGCACCGCTCGGCATCATCAAGCGCACCGGCGCCACTGCTCCCTTCGACGCAGAGCGGATCCGGGCCGCCGTCTCCGGCGCCGCCGCCGCGGGTGAGATGACCGGCGACGACGCAGGCCTGGTAACCGACACGGTGATCGCGGCGCTAGCCGAGCTCGGCCGGGAATACCCGACCGTGGAACAGGTGCAGGATCTCGTGGAGCAGACCCTGCTCGCGAAGAAGTATGCGGCGACGGCCCGGGCCTACATCGCCTACCGCGACCAGCACGCCCGGGACCGCGACGTCACGCGCACCACCGTGGATGTGAGCACGTCCATTAATGAGTACCTCGACCGCTCCGACTGGCGCGTCAACGCGAACGCGAACCAGGGCTACTCCCTCGGCGGGCTGATTCTGAACACGGCAGGGAAGGTCGTCGCGAATTACTGGCTCGCGAACGTCTACAGCGCCGAGATCGGCAAGGCGCACCGTGAGGGCGAACTACACATCCACGACCTCGACATGCTGGCCGGCTATTGCGCCGGCTGGTCGCTGCGGGTGCTCCTCGAAGAGGGTCTGAACGGTGTTCCGGACAAGGTCGAGTCCACTCCCCCGAAGCACTTCTCCTCGGCGATCGGCCAGATCGTCAACTTCCTCGGCACCATGCAGAACGAGTGGGCCGGCGCGCAGGCATTCAGCTCCTTCGACACCTACATGGCGCCGTTCGTGCGCCTCGACAAGCTGAGCTATGCCGAGGTGCGCCAGGGCATCCAGGAACTCATCTACAACCTCAACGTGCCCTCCCGCTGGGGCACCCAGACGCCGTTCACCAACCTCACCTTCGACTGGGTCTGCCCAGAGGACCTGCGCGAGCAGGTGCCCGTGATCGGTGGGGTGGAGCAGGACTTCGCCTACGGCGACCTGGCAGAGGAGATGGCCGTGATCAACCGGGCGTACATCGACGTGATGACCGCGGGCGACGCCAGCGGCCGGGTGTTCACCTTTCCCATCCCGACCTACAACATCACCGAGGACTTTGACTGGGAGTCGGAGAACGCCGACCGTCTCTTCGAGATGACCGCCAAGTACGGCACACCCTACTTTCAGAACTTCATCAACTCGGAACTCAAGCCCAACCAGATCCGCTCGATGTGCTGCCGCCTGCAGCTCGACCTGCGCGAGCTGCAGAAGCGCGGCAACGGCCTGTTCGGGTCCGCCGAGCAGACCGGCTCGCTCGGCGTCGTGACCGTCAACTGCGCCCGCCTCGGCTACACCCACCGCGGCAACGAGGCCGGGCTGCTCGCCGATCTCGACCGCCTGCTCGACCTGGCGAAGGACTCCCTGGAGCAGAAGCGCACCGTGATCGACCAGCTGATCGTCGATGGTCTGTTCCCGTACACGAAGCGTTACCTCGGCGCCGGTCTCCGCAACCACTTCTCCACCATCGGGGTCAACGGCATCAACGAAATGGTGCGCAACCTGACCGAGGACCTGCACGACATCACCTCCGACGAGGGCCACGCCATCGCCGTGCGGCTACTCGACCACGTGCGCACGCGCATGGTCGAGTTCCAGGAGGCCACCGGCAACATGTACAACCTGGAGGCCACCCCGGCCGAGGGAACCACCTACCGGTTCGCGAAGGAAGACCGGAAGCGATTCCCGGACATCCTGCAGGCCGGCACCGACGCGAACCCGTACTACACCAACTCGTCCCAGCTGCCGGTGGGCTTCACCGACGACCCGTTCGAGGCCCTCGACCGCCAGGACGAGTTGCAGATCAAGTACACCGGCGGCACCGTGCTGCACCTGTACATGTCGGAGAAGCTCTCCACGGCCGCGGCCTGCCGCGAGCTCGTCAAGCGCTCCCTGTCGACGCACCGGCTGCCCTACATCACGGTCACGCCGACGTTCTCGATCTGCCCCGACCACGGCTACCTGGCCGGCGAGCACCCGAGTTGCACGGTCTGCGGCGGCGTCTGCGAGGTCTGGACCCGGGTGATGGGCTACTTCCGTCCGGTCAGCTCGTTCAACATCGGCAAGAAGGGCGAGCACGCCGAGCGCACGCACTTCGTCGAAGCGGCGATGTCCCGGTGAGCACCCCGGCGAGCGCGGACGACCTGCAGATCGCGGGACTCGTGGCCCTGTCCACCTGCGACTGGCCCGGCAAGCTCGTGGCGACCGTGTTCCTCCAGGGCTGCCCCCTGGCGTGCACGTACTGCCACAACCCGGACCTGCTGGACCCGCGCGCGCCGGGAAGCATCCGTTGGCAGGAGGTGCGCGAGCTGCTGGCCAAGCGGCACGGCCTACTGGACGGAGTGGTCTTCTCGGGTGGGGAGCCCACCCGTCAGGCCGGTCTGGCCAGCGCCATGCGGGAGGTCAGAACCCTCGGCTTCGGTGTGGGCCTGCACACCGCGGGACCGTACCCGACCCGGTTCCGCGAGGTGCTGCCGCTCTGCGACTGGGTGGGCTTGGACATCAAGGCACCGGAGAAGCTGTACGGGGCGGTGACCGGGGTGCCATCGGCGGCCGAGAAGGCATTCGCCTGCCTGCGGGTGGCGCTCGACGCACAGGTGGACCTGCAGGTACGCACAACCGTCGACCCGATGGTCATGTCCCCGGGCGACGTGGCGGGGCTCGGCGCCACGCTGACCGCCCTGGGCGTGCGGGAGCACGTGCTGCAGACCGTGCGGTCCGAGGGTGCCCGCCCCGAGTTTGCGGCCCGGCTGAAGGCCCACCTGGAGCGTCTCGGCTAGCCTGCGTCGGCACGTCGACGAGGCTATACCGCGTCGAGGTAGAGCCAGCACCGGTCCAGGCGGACGAACCGGCTGACCTCGTGCTGTTGCGAGGTGGCGCCGCCGGACCTGTTGTACGCGATGAACTCCACCACCCCCTCGGTGTCGAACGGACCGCCCTGCGCGGTGCGCACGATCTCGAGGCGGAGCCAGCGCGCGTCGGCGTCGAGTTCCAGCGCCTCCGGACGGGTGCGCGGATGCCACGTCGCGAGCAGGTAGTCCGGCTCCCCCACCGCGAAGGCCGCGTACCGGGAGCGCATCAGAGCCTCAGCGGTGGGCGCCAGCGCCTCCCCGCGGTGGAACCGGCCGCAGCACTCGGAATACGGGTTGCCGCTCAGGCAGGGGCACGGCCGGGGTCGGGGCGGGCGCTCTACGGGGGTCGAAGTCTCTGGCACCCCTCCAGTATCGGGCAGTCCCGGTCTCGCAGCGCCGCCAGCGGACGCTAGGACCCGGTCAGTTCGGTCTCGTACTCCTGTTCCGTCGGCTGGGACTCGTGGTTCAGCCGGCGGCTGAGTTCGCCCCACCAGCGGTGGAGGCAGATCGAGAGACCCGCCCCGCCGGGGAGACGGCGGTTTAGGAATGCCGGTCGAAGGAGCCTAGAGTCGGCGCACCATGAATGACATTGCGATCGGCAGATACAGACATTACAAAGGCAACCCCTACGAGGTTCTGGGAGTGGCCCGGCACTCCGAGACCGATGAAGACTTGGTGGTCTACACCGCCCTGTACGGGGAACGAGGGCTGTGGGTGCGCCCACTGGCCATGTTTCTGGAGTCCATCACCATCGACGGCGCGGACGTTCCCCGCTTCGCCCTGGTCGAGAGCGAAGAGCAGCGTTCGTAATCACCGGAGACCGGAAAAAGCAGACCTGCGTCACACAGAACAGGCCCCGACCGAAGTCGGGGCCTGTTCTCTGTGACACTG
This sequence comes from Cryobacterium sp. TMT3-29-2, assembly GCF_004564305.1. Taxonomy (NCBI): domain Bacteria; kingdom Bacillati; phylum Actinomycetota; class Actinomycetes; order Micrococcales; family Microbacteriaceae; genus Cryobacterium; species Cryobacterium sp. TMT3-29-2. Next base: position 12,379 of record NZ_SOGK01000051.1, on the reverse strand, counting down.
TTTCACACTGATTGGTGGATCCGAGGGGATTCGAACCCCTGACCCCCTGCATGCCATGCAGGTGCGCTACCAGCTGCGCCACGGACCCAGATTGTGTTTCGGAACTTCCCCGAAACAACTTCTCTAGGCTACTACACGATTCGCCTGCTGCGTACCACCGCTATTCGGCAGCGTTGTGAGCTGGCAGCTCGATGGGGATGATCGGGCAGTCTTTCCAGAGCCGCTCGAGCGAGTAGTACACGCGCTCTTCCTCGTGGAAGATGTGCACGACGAGGTCGCCGAAGTCGACGAGGACCCAGCGACCCTCGGCACGTCCTTCGCGACGAAGCGGCTTATGCCCGGCCTCAGTCATCTTGTCTTCGATCTCACCGGCGATGGCCACCACGTTGCGCTCGGAACGCCCTGTGACGATCAGGAAGATATCGGTGAGAGGAAGGGGATTGGACACGTCGATTGCGACAAGGTCCTCCCCCGCTTTCGAGTCTGCGGCGGCGGCGGCCACCTGGAGGAGCTCGAGAGCATGGGCAGAAGCGGTCATCGAATGAATCCCTGAGTTAGTAAGAGCGAAACGGATGGCATTAGAAAATATTGAGGACGTAGCCGGCCACGATCAGGGCCAACACGCCGAAGGCAAGGACGCCGGCAGTGACAGTCAGGACGGCCGGAACGGTCAGGCCCGGCTTTTTCGGCGGAGCCATGACGCCGCGGGTCGACGCGTGCGTGCTGACGGCTCGGCTCGCACTGACGGGGGCGACGTCGCTGTGGTGTCCACCCTCGTCGAGCTGGTCGAGCATCTGGTCCATGTCGGACGAGTCGAAGACGTTCGGGAGAGATCCGGTGGAACCGAGGCTGCGGGGCAGGTCGATCGACCCGGTGACCATGATCTCGCCGGTACTCGAGAGCGGACCCGACGTGGATCCCTGGTGCGGGATCGATGGCAAGATCAGGGCGTTGGTCGTGGTGGGGATGCCGCCGGCGCTGATGCCGCGCGCCACGATCTGATCGAACGGCTCAAGCTGCGTCACACCGGGAACGTGGTCGTCGACCTCGTCGCGGGCCAGCGACCAGTGCCCGACGGGCGGGTGCAGCACGCCGGGACGGGACTTGACCTTGGTGCGTGGGGAAGCCTCAACCAGGAACTCGACGGGCGGCGCCACCTTGGCAGGGGCGACCGGAACGTGCAACGCATCAATGGCGAACGGGTACGACGTCGCCTCGGGAGCGGACACGGTGGAGATCGTGGCCGGGGCCGGGCTGACGACGCTCTCGGTATGGACGTCGTGTTTCAGCTGGTGTGCGCCGGAATCATCGACCCGAGCGGCCTGGAGTGCGCGCAACTCACGTCGGGTGAGGGTGCTGTGGTCCTGCGTCTGGACAGTGCGCGGCGGGACGTCAACCACGCGGGGTGCGAACGCGGACGGCCGGGCCGAGGGGACATCCGTCGACTGGGCGGATTCGAGGGGCGCGGGTTCGAGGGGCGCGGGTTCGAGGGGAGCCGGCGCCGAGGGAAGAGCCGATTCAACGGTGAACTGCTCGTTCCGACTTGCCAACTCGCGCGCTTGCCGACGCGTCAGTGGCTGCGGGTCATTACCCAACGTCATGCCACACTCCGATACAGATGGTGCTTTGAGATGTACTGGACAACCCCATCGGGGACCAGATACCAGACCGGGAATCCCCGATTCACACGTTCCCGGCAGTCCGTGGACGAGATGGCCAGAGCCGGAACCTCCAGTAAGCTTACGTCCTGGTTGGGCAATCCCGAAATAGTGAGCTCGTGTCCCGGACGACTCACAGCCACGAAATGGGCCAGGTCCCAGAGTTCCTGGACGTCTTTCCAGCCCAGGATCTGTCCCATGGCATCGGCGCCCGTAATGAAGAAAAGCTCCGCTTCGGGGCGTTCGGCGTGCAGGTCACGCAGGGTGTCGATCGTGTACGTGGGCCCGGTGCGGTCAATGTCGACCCGGCTCACGGTAAACCGGGGATTGGATGCGGTGGCGATGACCGTCATGAGGTACCGGTGCTCGCTTTCGGTCACATCCGCCTTCTGCCACGGCTGCCCGGTGGGCACGAAGACGACCTCGTCGAGGTCGAAGCTCTGCGCCACCTCGCTGGCGGCCACGAGGTGCCCGTGGTGGATGGGGTCGAACGTGCCGCCCATCACGCCGATGCGCGGTGGGCGTGCCCCGGGGGTATCGATACTCGAAGCTTTACGTCTAGTGGTCGCTGCGCGCGCCGCCGTGGGCGTCGGCGTAGGCCTTCGCCTTGGCCTGATGCCGGTTGGCGACATCCCGGTAGGACCAGACGACGAAGCCGAGCGCGGCGAAGACCACGAGCCCGATCACACCGTAGAGGAAGATGGGCATCGGCAAAGCGACGTGCCCGGTCTCAGCCAGCACAACGGTCAGGAACGACATGGGGTTCTCCATTCAGGGACACACAAGGCAAGAGGATGCGCCGCGGCCAACAGTCTAGCGGGGGCCTATGCGCGCACCTGGCCGGAGCCGCGCACGATCCACTTGGTGCTGGTGAGTTCGGGCAGACCCATCGGCCCGCGCGCGTGCAATTTCTGGGTGGAGATGCCCACTTCGGCTCCGAAACCGAACTCTCCGCCGTCGGTGAACCGAGTCGAGGCGTTGACCATGACCGCCGCGGAATCCACTTCTCCGAGGAACCGGTCGGCATTGACGATGTCGTTGGTGATGATCGACTCGGTGTGCCCGGTCGAGTAGTGGCGGATGTGCGCGATGGCGTCATCGAGGGAGTCGACGACCGCGACGGCCAATTCCAGGCCCATGTACTCGGTGGACCAGTCCTCCTCCGTGGCCGGCACAGCCGCGGGGTAGATCTTCCGCACGCGCTCGTCTCCGTGCAGGGTGACCCCGGACTCTGTCAGCTTCGCCAGCACGGCCGGCAGGAGCCGGGCGGCCGCGGCCTCATGCACGAGCAGGGTCTCGAGGGCGTTGCAGACACTGGGACGCTGCACCTTTGAGTTGTGCACGATGTCGACGGCCCATTCCAGGTTCGCCGACTCGTCGAGGAAGATGTGCACGACACCGGCCCCGGTCTCGATCACGGGCACGGTCGACTGGGTGACGACGGCCTGAATCAGGCCGGCACTCCCGCGCGGGATCAGCACGTCGACGTGGCCACGGGCCTGCATCAGCTCGGTGGCGCCGGCGCGGCCGAACGGATCGATGGTCTGCACGCACGCTGCCGGCAGGCCCACCTGCGAGAGTGCGGCCTGGAGCAGTCCGACCAGCACCCGGTTGGTGTTCTCGGCAGCGGATCCGCCCCGCAGGACGACGGCGTTGCCGCTCTTCAGAGCGATGGCTGCGATGTCGACGGTGACGTTCGGGCGCGCCTCGTAAATGACGCCGACGACGCCGAAAGGCACGCGCACCTGGCTGATCCGCACGCCGTTCGGCAGACTGGACCCACGCACCACCTCACCGGCGGGATCGGTGAGCAGGCTGATCTCGAGCACGGCGTCGGCGAGGGCGTCGATGCGCGCGGCGTCGAGGGTGAGCCGGTCGAGCAGGCCCGCGGAGAGGCCGTTCTCTGTGCCGGCGGCGAGATCCTGGGCGTTGGCGGCCAGAATCTCGTACGCGCTCCCCCGCAGGGCGGCGGCGATTCCGTGCAATGCCTTGTTCTTCAGCCCGGTCGGCGTCGTGGCCAGGGTGCGGGCGGCGGCACGGGCGGCTTCGAGGATCGGGGTGATCTGGGGTGACTCGGTCTGCGGCATGCCGGTAGTTTACGGCAGCGCGGGTGCGAACCAGGTTCCGACCGGGTCGCCGCGAAGCGCCTCGGCCACCAGACCGGTGGAGGTGAGCAGCACTGCGGTGCCGGCCTCGGCTGCGATTCGTGCGGCCGACACCTTGGTGTCGGCGCCCCCGGTGCCCACGCCCGAGCGGCTGCCGCTGAGTTCGACACCGAGCATCGGGTCTCCGAACGGAACAGTGTCGATGCGCTCCGCACCGGGCAGGTGCGGCGCGCGGGTGTAGAGGGCGTCGACATCGCTGAGCAGCACCAGCAGGTCGGCAGCGATGAGCGTGGCGACCAGAGCGGCCAGCCGGTCATTGTCGCCGAAGCGGATCTCATGGGTCGCCACCGTGTCGTTCTCGTTGACGATCGGCAGGATACGCAGGCCGAGCAGGCGGTCCATCGCCCGGTGGGCATTGCCACGGTGCGAGGGGTTCTCCAGATCGCCGGCAGTGAGGAGCACCTGGCCGGCGACGATGTCGTACCGGTCGAGGCTGTCCTGGTAGCGGAAGATGAGGAGGTTCTGGCCCACGGATGCCGCAGCCTGCTGGGTGGCCAGGTCGGTCGGCCGCTCGTCGAGCTGCAGGTAGGGCATGCCCGTGGCGATGGCCCCCGAGGAGACGAGGACGATCTCCGCGCCGCGCCCGTGCGCGTCGGCCAAAGCATCGACGAGCGGAGTGATCTGTGCGACGTTCGCGCCGCTGATCGACGACGAACCGACCTTCACGACGATGCGCGCGGCCGACGCGACCTCGTGCCGGCCGAGTGCGTTCACAGAAGCGCTCGGCCGGGCGCGGTGGGCATCGGTTCGAACCAGGTGCCGCACGAGCCGCCGCGGAGGGCGTCGGCGGCCAGGCTCGTCTCGGTGACAAGAACGGCCGTTCCGGCGGAAGCGGCCAGTCGGGCCGCCTTCACCTTGGTGTTCGCCCCGCCGGTTCCCACGTTGCCGGCACCCTTGTTCGTCCCGAATTCCATACCGCCCAGTCCCTGGTCGAACCCGATGAAGTCGATCGGTTCGGCGCCGGGCATGTGCGGGGGCTTGGTGTAGAGCGCGTCCACGTCGCTGAGCAGGAGCAGGAGGTCGGCGCGAATGAGCACCGAGAGCATGGCGGCCAGCCGGTCGTTGTCGCCGAAGCGCAGCCCGTAGGTGGCGACCGTGTCGTTCTCGTTGACGACAGGCATGATGCGCAGTTCGAGCAGCCGGTTCACCGCGCGCCGGGTGTTGCTGCGATGCGGCTCGTTGAGGAGGTCCCCCTCCGTCAGCAACACCTGTCCGGCGGCGATGCCGAACCGGTCCAGCGTCTCCTGGTAGCGGGCCGTGAGCACGTTCTGGCCTACGGAGGCGGCCGCCTGCTGGGTTGCCAGGTCGGCCGGCCGCTCGTCGAGATTGAGGTAGTCCATGCCGCTCGCTACCGCGCCGCTGGAGACCAGAACAACCTCGACGCCGCGGCCGTGCGCCTCGGCCAGGGCCTCGATCAGTGGCGCGATCTGCTCGGAGTTGTCGCCGCTGATCGACGAGGAACCGACCTTCACGACGATGCGCCGCGCGGAGGCGACCTGGGCGCGCGCGCGGTTGCTCATTCGGCCCCGTTCTCCTTGCGGGGCGACACCGGGACTGAGCCGTCGCCGGTCAGGGTGTCGCCGTTGTACTCTTCCTCGCCGGTCGACCACATGCCGGCCTCGCGCTCCCGGATCAGCTCGGCGCGGGCGGCTGCCTTGGCGTCCATCCGGCCGAAGTACTCCTCGCGGCGTTCGTTGCTGGTGCGACGCTTGGAGTCGTCGAGACGGGTGTCGGTTCCACGCGGGGCCGTGATCAGTTCGGCCGTCGAGGTGAGGGTCGGCTCCCAGTCGAAGACCACGCCGTTGCCCGGCCCGATGATGACCGTCGAGCCGGCGATGGCTCCGGCCTTGAACAGCTCGTTCTCGATTCCGAGCTTGGCGAGGCGATCCGCCAGGAAGCCGACGGCCTCGTCGTTCTTGAAGTCAGTCTGCTGCACCCAGCGCTCGGGCTTGGAGCCGATAATGCGGTAGATGTTGCCGAACGAGCCACCCTCGACCTTGACGACGAAGCCGCTGTCGTCGACGGGCTTCGGGCGGATCACGATGCGCGGTTTGACGGCCTGCGCCGCGGCAGCCTCGACCCGGCCGGCCTCGACGGTCTCGGCCAGCGCGTAGTTGAGCTGCTTGAGACCCTCGTGGCTGACGGTCGAGATCTCGAACACGCGGTAGCCGCGCGCCTCGAGGTCAGGCTTCACGAACTCCGCGAGCTCGCGGCCCTCGGGAACGTCGATCTTGTTCAGGGCGATCAGCTGGGGGCGCTCGAGGAGCGGCTTCTGGCCGTCGGGTACCGGGTAGGCGGCCAGTTCGCCGAGGATGACGTCGAGGTCGCTGAGCGGGTCGCGGTCGGGGTCGAGCGTGGCGCAGTCGAGGATGTGCAGCAGCGCCGTGCAGCGCTCCACGTGTCGAAGGAACTCAAGGCCGAGGCCCTTGCCCTCGCTGGCGCCCTCGATCAGGCCGGGCACATCGGCGACGGTGTAGCGCACCTCGCCTGCGTCCACGACGCCGAGGTTGGGGTGCAGGGTCGTGAACGGGTAGTCCGCGATCTTGGGGCGAGCCGCCGAGATGGCCGCGATCAGACTGGACTTGCCGGCCGAGGGGTAACCCACGAGCGCGACATCCGCCACGGTCTTGAGTTCGAGCTGGATGTCGCCTTCCCAGCCGTAGGTGCCGAGGAGCGCGAAGCCGGGGGCTTTGCGCTTGAGGGAGGCCAGAGCTGCGTTGCCGAGTCCGCCCTGTCCGCCGGGCGCGACGACGATGCGGAAGCCCGGTTCGGTCATGTCGGCGAGTTCGTTGCCCTCAGCGTCTTTCACCACGGTGCCCAGCGGCACTGACAGCTCCATCAACTCGCTGCCGAAGCCGGCGCGGTGGTCACCCATGCCGGGGCCACCGTTCGCGGAGCTGCGGTGCGGGGACCGGTGGTAGCCGAGGAGGGTCGTCACGTTGGGGTCGGCGACGAGCACGATGTCGCCGCCGCTTCCGCCGTTTCCGCCGTCGGGGCCGGCGAGAGGCTTGAACTTCTCACGCTTGACGGAGACACAGCCGTTCCCTCCGTTGCCTGCTCGCAGGTGGAGAGTGACGTGGTCGACAAACGTGGCCATGGGGGTGCCCCTTTCAGGTGGCGAAAAACTCAGTGGTGCCGCAATCAGTGGCTCCGTTGATCTCTCGGTGCCGGGTGTGCCGTAAAACACGCAAAGGGCGAGCCGAAGCCCGCCCTCACGCTTACCGAAGTGGAATGCCTAAGCGGCAGCCACCACGATGTTGACGACCTTGCGGCCGCCCTTGGCGCCGAACTCAACCGAGCCGGGCTCGAGAGCGAAGAGCGTGTCGTCGCCACCACGGCCGACGTTCACGCCGGGGTGGAAGTGGGTGCCACGCTGACGGACGATGATCTCGCCCGCGCTGACAACCTGACCGCCGAAGCGCTTCACGCCGAGGCGCTGGGCGTTGGAGTCGCGACCGTTGCGAGTGGAACTCGCGCCTTTTTTATGTGCCATCTGTTCTGCTCCTCAGGGCCTAGGCGATGCCGGTAACCTGAACGCGAGTGAGCTCCTGACGGTGCCCCTGACGCTTCTTGTACCCGGTCTTGTTCTTGAACTTCTGGATGACGATCTTCGGACCACGGAGGTCGTTCAAGACCTCGGCGGTAACCGTGATCTTTGCCAGTGACTGCGAGTCAGAGGTGATCGTGTCGCCGTCGACGAGAAGCACAGCGGCCAGCTCGACGTTGCCGTCCTTGTTGGCTTTGATTCGGTCCATCGTGACAATGGTTCCGACCTCTACCTTTTCCTGCCGCCCACCGGCGCGCACAACTGCGTAAACCACGTTACGTACCTATCTCTGGGGAGCCGTGAGGCCCCGTGATGGAAAGTTACTGCTTTGAACAGGCCAAGTCGGCCGGTCGCTTTCAGAAAACTTCGGTGATCGCGGGGGCAAAGGCCCATCGCACACCAAGAGCCAACGTTAGCCGATCCTGCCGCAACGGTCAAACCGAGGCCGGATCATAGACTCGGGTGATGACCGTGCTGATCGACTCGCCCATGTGGCCCGCGCATGGCACCGTCTGGTCCCATCTTGTCAGTGATTCGTCCCTGGCCGAATTGCACGCGTTCGCCGCCCGGAACGGCATCCCCCGCCGTGGCTTCGACCTGGACCACTACGACGTGCCGGCTCACCGCCACGACGCGCTGGTGGCCGCGGGGGCGCATCCGGTGGGCAATCGGGAACTGGTGCTGCGGCTGCGTGCCAGCGGCCTGCGCGTGAGCGGGCGGGACCGCCCGATTCACCGCCTTCCCCCGGAGTCCTGAGCGGCCCCGGGGGCGTCCCGGACTGCTCGCGGAGGCCGCACCTCGGGGCTTCCCGGAGGGCCTGACGAGATGGGGCGACCGGCGGCGCCCTGACCCGTGGGCCATGCACTGCCGGTCGCCCGGTCGACTCGATTCGTCCCTGCGGGGACTCTCGTTACTGCTGGGAATCCGGCGACGCCGTCACGATCGGCTGGGCCGATCCGGTGGATCCGCCTGCCGTCGTCACCCGACGGCTGCGCGAACGACCCTGTCCGGGCTGCTTGGGCTCGGGCAGGGCGTCCAGCACCGAGTCCAGCAGCTGGTCGGTGACCTGCTTGCTGACCGTGCGGCGGCTCCGCGAGGACTTCTTGACCGGGATGTCCAGGATGGCGACGGACTCGTCGTCGTCGGGCCGGACCACCTTGGACGTGGCCGGCACCTCGACCGGAGTCTGCTGCACCGGCACCACCGGGGCCTGCGGCGTCTCCGTGACAACGGGCTCTGCGACCCGCTGGCGGGGCGTGGAGGAGGCCCTACGGCTGCGGCGTGCCGGCGGGGACGACGTCTCGGCCGCTGCCGCATCGTTCACGGCCGCCTCGATCGGGTTGGTCGGGGCGGACGACGCCTCAACGGATGCCGCCGGGGCGGCCGTCGTCGCCACGGCAGCCGAATCCGGCTGCGCCTCGGGCAGGGTGATGATCGGGATCGAGCCGGTGAGGGCGCGCGGGATGGTGCGCGCGGCGATCAGCGCGAGAGCGTGCTTGGCGTCCTCGGTGATGCCGTGGGTGCCGTTGGCGCCGTGGGTGGACCTGCCGGCGTCGACCTGCGGCGCACTCGCTGTGCCGGAGCTGCCGGAGCTGCCGGAGTTGCCGGAGTTGCCGCCGCGGTGCCCGTTGTCCCCGCCGGAATTGTTGCCTGTCTTGTTGCGCGGGCGACGCTCCATGGCCGGCTGAGCCGTCTGGCGGTGCTTGAGCACCGGGTCGTGGTGGATGACGATGCCGCGACCGGCACAGGCTTCACAGTTTTCGCTGAACGATTCCAGCAGGCCCAGGCCCAGCTTCTTACGGGTCATCTGCACGAGTCCGAGCGAGGTGACCTCGGCGACCTGGTGCTTGGTGCGGTCCCGGCTCAGGCATTCGAGCATGCGGCGCAGCACGAGGTCACGATTGGTTTCGAGGACCATGTCGATGAAGTCGACGACGATGATGCCGCCGATGTCGCGCAGGCGGAGCTGGCGCACGATTTCTTCGGCCGCCTCGAGGTTGTTCTTCGTGACGGTCTCTTCGAGGTTTCCACCCGAGCCGACGAACTTGCCGGTGTTGACGTCGACGACGGTCATGGCCTCGGTGCGGTCGATCACGAGGGAACCGCCGGACGGCAGCCAGACCTTGCGGTCGAGGGCCTTTTCGATCTGCTCTGAGATGCGGTACTCGTCGAAGGCGTCGACCTCGCCCTGGTAGCGCTCCACGCGCTCCACCAGGTCCGGTGCGACCTGACGCAGGTAGGCCTCGATGACCTCACGGGATTCCTCGCCCGAGATGACCATCTTCTGGAAGTCCTCGTTGAAGACATCCCGCACGATCTTGATCAGGAGGTCCGGTTCGCTGTGCAGCAGGGCTGGAGCCTGCACCGTGTCGACCTGCTTGGCGATGGATGCCCACTGCGCGGTGAGCCGGTTGACGTCGAGTGTCAGCTGCTCATCGGTGGCCCCCTCGGCCGCGGTGCGCACGATGACGCCCACGTTCTCGGGCAGAACCTCCTTGAGGATCTTCTTCAGGCGGGCCCGCTCGGTGTCGGGCAGCTTGCGGCTGATCCCGTTCATCGAGCCGTTCGGCACGTACACGAGGTAGCGCCCCGGCAGGGACACCTGACTGGTGAGGCGCGCGCCCTTGTGGCCGATCGGGTCCTTGGTGACCTGCACGAGCACCTTGTCGCCCGGCTTGAGTGCGAGCTCGATGCGACGGGTCTGGCTGCTGTTGCCGGAGTTCCCGGCGGCGGCCTCCCAGTCGACTTCACCGGAGTAGAGCACAGCGTTGCGGCCGCGTCCGATGTCGACGAAGGCGGCTTCCATGCTCGGCAGTACGTTCTGCACCTTGCCGAGGTAGACGTTGCCGATCAGCGAGGCATCCTGGTTCTTGGCGACGTAGTGCTCGACCAGCACGCCGTCTTCCAGCACACCGATCTGGATCTTGTTGTGCTTGGCCCGCACGACCATGACCCGGTCGACGGATTCGCGCCGGGCGAGGAACTCGGCCTCGGTGATCACCGGGCGGCGACGACCGGCATCGCGGCCGTCACGGCGGCGCTGCTTCTTGGCCTCGAGGCGGGTCGATCCCTTGATGCGCTGGGGTTCGGTGATGAGTTCGGGTTCGCGGGGCGGACGAACGCGAACGACTGTGTTCGCCGGGTCGTCGGATCCGGATCGGCTTTCGTCGCCGGTGCGGCGGCGGGCGCGACGGCGAACGGTCGACGACTCGTCGCCCTCGTCGGCGTGGTCCTGGCGCTGGTCGGGCCGGTTGTCCTGGCGTTGGTCCTGGCGCTGGTCCTGACGGGTGTCCTGACGGGTGTCCTGACGAGTGTCCTGGCGCACGGTGTCGCGCCGCACTCCGGCACGCGCCGGCAGCGGCACGATGACCGGAGCCTGGAACACCAACGAGGTGGACGGGCGGCGAACCACTTCGGCGGTCGGGGTGGGCGGCGGCGTCGGTTCCACGGCAGCGTCCTGTTCTGAGTCGGGGGTTCCACCGAACAGAGCGGCGGCTGCCTGCTCGGTCACGGCATCGTCGGTGTGGACGGGGGTTGTCAGCGGTGCTGCAACGGGCTCGCTCGTCGCCGAGGCGACAGGCACGTTCTCCGGAACAGTCACCGGGGTGGCAGCCCTGCGGGAGGTGCGGCGGGCGCCGAACAATCCCTTGCGTTTCTTGATGTTTTCGTTGTCTTCCACCATCACTGGTGCGCTCCTTGACCGGTTTGGGCGACCGCGCCACCCATCCGGCTACTCTCTCGTGCGAGGATCACGCTTGCGCGAAACCCTCGGGAATCCTCATCGTTCGCAACCGGCTCTTGGCTCTGGCTGCTAATACCTTTGGTCGTGGGACCAATGAATCTGGGCATTTACGGCCCATTAAGACTTCTTTGGCGTCAACTTAAGCGCGGCTCAAGCAACTGTTTCGATTATCGCATGCATTCTCAGGAACACGCGCGAGGCACATGACATAATCCGGGGGTGTCCTTCACCCCGCCCGTCAAGCGCCCCGTCGGGCTCGCCATCTTCTTCATCGTCGGTGGTTTGATCGCCCTCACCGCGGCCTTTCTGCTGACCATCGATAAGTTCGCCATTCTCGAGGACCCGCAGGCGCAGCTGTCCTGCAACTTCAGCGTGCTGGTGGGCTGCAGCACCAACCTGGGGTCGTGGCAGGGCGCCATTCTCGGGTTCCCCAACCCGGTGATCGGCCTGATGGCCTGGCCGGTCGTCATCACGACGGGTGCCGCGATCCTAGCCGGAGCACGCTTCGCCCGCTGGTTCTGGATCGGGCTGAACGTCGGCGTCACCGGCGCCCTCGCCTTTGTGATCTGGCTGATGGCGCAGAGCTTCTTTGTGCTCGACGTGCTCTGCCCGTGGTGCATGGTGACCTGGACGATCACGATCCCGATGTTCCTGGCAGTGACGCTGCACAACCTCACGGTCGGCAACCTTCCCGCGGGGCCGCGGGTGCGACGCGCCGCATCCGTCGCCTACTCCTGGATAGCCGTGATCACGATCGTCTGCTACCTGATCGCCGCCGTCATCGCCCAGGTTGAGATGGACTTCCTGAACCGCCTGTAGTGGCGGGCGCTGGTCGAGCCGCGATGGTCGAGCAGCGCTGGTGCTCGAGCCGCGCTGGTCGAGGCGCCCCGGTGTTCGAGCCGCGCTGGTCGAGGCTCGCTGGTCGAGGCTCGCTGGTCGAGGCTCGCTGGTCGAGGCTCGCTGGTCGAGGCTCGCTGGTCGAGCCGGTCGAGACCCGGCGATCCGATCTCCGGAGGTTCGCCCGCGGCATCCGTCGCGATCGACGTCACTAACTGAGGGGATTCTCGCGATGCGCCGCCCACCCCGGCGCCAACTCCGGCGTGTCCCGAAAATCTCCTCATTCACGTGACGACGGACTTGGGCTGGGCGCCCCCTAGCTGTTCTTCCCACGGAGGTTGTGAGCGTGGCGTGAGCTAAAAAGGTGAGGACCTCCGGTATCGATTGGGTTACCACACTCAAGTCGATGCCACGGAGGCCCTCATCTCTT
>NZ_SOGK01000025.1:0-62715 GCF_004564305.1 Cryobacterium sp. TMT3-29-2 | reverse complement strand
CGACCAACAACACCCGCACCAGCCAGCCTCGTCGGGATCAATCACCTCGCCGACGAAACCGCCACAAACTAACCCAAGTGACTCCAGTCAGCTTGACATCGCCCGAAAAGGCTGTTTTTCGACAAAATCTCCGTCGAATTCGTTCGAGACGACTGTTCGACTGGGACCCAACCGGCTAGGTCAGGCAGTTCGGCCCGAGCAGGCTCTTGAGCTCCCCGAACAGGTCGGCGCTGATCTTCACGTGGTGGGGCAGCTCGAACACCCGGGCCGTGTGGCCCTTCACCAGCTTGAGCCGCACCTCCGAGCTGCCGATATGGCGGGTGATGACCTCACCCAACGCCGTCACCGTGTCGGTCGTGGCCCGGGATTCCGCCAGCGTCACGGTCAGCGTCCCGGTGTCGGAGGCCTGCCCGAGTTCCGGCGCGAAGATGCTGTACGCGTGCAGGTTCATGCCGTCGTCGCGCATGCTCACCCGGCCCCGCACGACCACGACCGAGTCGCTGATCAGGTCGGGCGAGAACTCCTGGTACGCCTTGCCCATGAACATCACGGCGATCTCTCCGCCGAAGTCCTCGACCTGGATGATGCCGTACTGGTTGCCGGACTTCTTTGCGATCCGGTGCTGCACGCTGGTGATCAGGCCGGCGATGGTGACGGTGTCGGCATCCTGGGTCTGTTCCGACCCGACCAGGTCCACGATGGTCGTGCTGGCGTGCTTGGCCAACGGGATCTCGAGCCCGGCCAGCGGATGGTCGGAGACGTAGAGCCCGAGCATGTCGCGTTCCAGCGCGAGCTTCTCCTTCTTGCTCCACTCGGGACGGTCCGGGACCTGCTCGGTCTCCTGCGGGTCGTCGAACAGGCTGTCGAAGTCGAAGCCGACCATGCCGTGCTGCTCGTCCCGCTTGATCTTGACGGCGGATTCGACGGCGGCCTCGTGGATCTCGAACATGGCCCGACGGGTCGCTCCGAGCGAGTCGAAGGCGCCGGCCTTGATCAGGGACTCGACCGTGCGCTTGTTGGCCACCGGGATCGGCACCTTGCGCAGGAAGTCGTGGAACGACTCGAACGCGCCCTTCTCCTTCCGGGCCGCGCGGATCGCGTCGACCACGTTGAAGCCAACGTTCCGCACCGCGCCCAGCCCGAAACGGATGTCCGTGCCCACGGCCGCGAAGTATCCGATCGACTCGTTCACGTCCGGCGGCAGCACCTGGATGCCCATCCGTCGGCACTCGTTCAGGTACAGCGCGAGCTTGTCGCGGGAGTCGCCGACGCTGGTCAACAGCGCGGCCATGTACTCGGCCGGGTACTTGGCCTTGAGGTACGCGGTCCAATACGAGAGCACCCCGTAGGCGGCCGAGTGCGCCTTGTTGAAGGCGTAGTCGGAAAACGGGAGCAGGATGTCCCAGACGGTCTTCACCGCCTCCATGGAGTAGCCGTTGGCGACCATGCCGCCGGAGAAGCCCTCGAACTGCTTGTCCAGCTCCGACTTCTTCTTCTTGCCCATTGCACGGCGCAGCAGGTCGGCCTGGCCCAGGGAGAACCCGGCCAGCTTCTGCGCGATCGACATGACCTGCTCCTGGTAGACGATCAGGCCGTAGGTGGTGCCGATGACGTCCGCCAGCGCCTCCTCGAGCTCCGGGTGGATCGGGATGATCTCCTGCTGGCCGGTCTTCCGCAGCGCATAGTTGGTGTGCGAGTTGGCACCCATGGGGCCGGGCCGGTACAGGGCGATGACGGCCGAGATGTCTTCGAAGTTGTCGGGCTTCATCAGGCGTAGCAGCGACCGCATGGGCCCGCCGTCGAGCTGGAACACCCCGAGCGTGTCACCGCGGGCGAGCAACTCGTAGGCGGCCGGGTCTTCCAGGCCCATTTCTTCGAGCACGGGCCGGTGTCCGCGGTTCACGGCGATGTTGTCGAGGGTGTCGTCGATGATGGTGAGGTTGCGCAGCCCCAAGAAGTCCATCTTGATCAGGCCGAGGGCCTCGGAGGCCGGGTAATCGAACTGCGTGACGACTTGGCCATCCGCTTCGCGCTTCATAATCGGGATGATGTCGATCAACGGGTCGGAACTCATGATCACGCCGGCCGCGTGCACGCCCCACTGGCGCTTGAGGTTCTCCAGGCCGAGGGCTGTGTCGAAGACCGTGCGGGCCTCGGGGTCGGATTCGATCACGGCCCGGAAGTCGGCGGCCTCGCGGTAGCGCGCATGGTCCTTGTCGAACATACCTGTCAGTGGCACGTCCTTGCCCATGATGGCCGGCGGCATGGCCTTGGTGAGCTTGTCGCCCATCCCGAAGGGGAACCCGAGCACGCGAGACGCGTCCTTGAGGGCCTGCTTGGCCTTGATCGTGCCGTAGGTGACGATCTGGGCGACGCGTTCCTCGCCGTACTTCTCGGTCACGTAGTGGATGACCTCGCCGCGGCGGCGCTCGTCGAAGTCGACGTCGAAGTCGGGCATGGAGACGCGGTCGGGGTTCAGGAACCGTTCGAAAATCAGCCCGTGCACGAGGGGGTCGAGGTCGGTGATCCCCATGGCGTAGGCGACCATTGAGCCGGCGCCCGAGCCGCGGCCGGGACCCACCCGAATGCCCTGCTGCCGGGCCCACATGATGAAGTCGGCCACCACCAGGAAGTAGCCAGGGAAGCCCATCTGGATGATGATGCCGATCTCGTAGTCGGCTCGCTTCCGCACCTCGTCTGGGATGCCGTTCGGGTAGCGCTTGGCCAGCCCGATCTCGTTCTCCTTGACGAACCAGCTCTCCTCGTTCTCCCCCTCCGGGCAGGGGAATCGGGGCATGTAGTTGGCCTTGGTGTTGAACTCCACCTGGCAGCGTTCGGCGATCAGCAGCGTGTTGTCACAGGATTCCGGGTGGTCCCGGAAGAGGTGGCGCATCTGCGCGGCGGTCTTCAGGTAGAACTCGTTCGAATCGAACTTGAAGCGGTTCGGGTCGTCGAGGGTCGACGCCGACTGCACGCAGAGCAGGGCCGCGTGGGCGGTTGCGTCGTGGGCGTGGGTGTAATGCAGGTCGTTGCTGGCCACCAGCGGGAGCTTCAGCTCACCGGCGAGTTTGAGCAGGTCGGTCATGGTGCGCCGCTCGATGTCGATTCCGTGGTCCATGATCTCGCAGAAGAAGTTCTCCTTGCCGAAGATGTCCTGGAATTCGCCGGCGGCCTTCTTCGCCTCGTCGTACTGGCCCAGGCGCAGGCGGGTCTGCACCTCGCCACCCACGCACCCGGTCGTGCCGATCAGCCCGCCGGAGAATTCGGCCAGCAGTTCCCGGTCCATCCGGGGCTTGAAGTAGTACCCCTCCAGGCTGGCCTTGGACGACAACCGGAACAGGTTGTGCATGCCGGCCGTGGTCTCCGAGAGCAGCGTCATATGCGTGTACGAACCGGCGCCGCCGACGTCGTCGCGGTTCTGACCGCTGGTCCCCCAGCGCACGCGGGTCTTGTCGCGCCGGTTGGTTCCCGGCGTGATGTACGCCTCGGTGCCGATGATCGGCTTGATACCGGCCTCGGTAGCCGTGTGCCAGAAGTCGAACGCACCGAAGACGTTGCCGTGGTCGGTGATGGCGACCGCGGGCATCCCCTGCTCGATGGCCGCATTGATCAGCGGCTTGACCCGCGCCGCGCCGTCGAGCATCGAGTACTCGCTGTGCACATGCAGGTGCACGAAGGAATCCTTCGATCCACCCGACTGATTCTGAGAGGACAAAGCGGCTCCGAGGTGTTGGTATTGGTCGCTACAGGTCAGACGTCGCGGAGCACGCCGAGGGCGTGCGCGAGGTCGGCCGGGTAGTCGGTGGTGAAGGTGACCCACTCCCGGGTGTCCGGGTGGTGGAACGCCAGTTGCTTCGCGTGCAGCCACTGCCGGGTCAGGCCGAGTCGCGCCGTGATCGAGGGATCGGCGCCGTACATGGCGTCACCGACACACGGATGCCGCTGGGCGGCCATGTGCACCCGGATCTGGTGGGTGCGCCCCGTTTCCAGGTGCACCTCCACCAGCGACGCCGAGGGGAAGGCCTCGAGCGTCTCGTAGTGGGTGACGGAATCCTTGCCGCCCGCGATGACCGCGAACTTCCAGTCCGACCGCGGGTGGCGCCCGATCGGCGCGTCGATGGTGCCGGTGCTGGGGTCGGGGTGGCCCTGCACGACGGAATGGTAGATCTTCTCGACCTCACGGTCGTGGAAGGCCCGTTTGAGAGCCGTGTACGCGGTCTCCGACTTCGCGACGACCATCAGTCCACTGGTGCCCACGTCGAGGCGGTGCACGATCCCGGCCCGCTCGCTGGCCCCGGAGGTCGCGATGCGATAGCCGGCCGCGGAGAGCGCCCCGACCACGGTGGGACCGGTCCAGCCCACACTCGGATGCGCGGCGACCCCGGACGGCTTGTTGATGACCACGATGCTCTCGTCGTCGTGCACGATCGTGAGATCCGGCACCGGGATGGGCACAATCGCCAGGGCCTCCTTGGGCTGCCAGGACACCTCCAGCCACGCTCCATTGTGCAGACGGTCGGACTTGCCGGCCACGACCCCGTCCAGCGTGACCCCGCCGGCCTCGCACACCTCCGCCGCGAAACTGCGGGAGAAGCCGAGGAGCTTGGCGATGCCGGCGTCGACGCGGACTCCGGCGAGTCCGTCCGGAAGGGGAAGGGAGCGTGTTTCCATGGCGAGAATCAGGGTGCTATCTGGGTGGGAGTGGACTCGGACGAGTCCGAGCCGTCGGTGCGGCGTCCGTCGAGGCCGATGCCGCGAATGGTCAGGTACATGAAGATGATCATGCTCGACACGATCGCCATGTCGGCCACGTTGTAGATGGCGGGGATCAGCCAAGGCGTGGAGATGAAGTCGATCACGTGCCCGAGGCCGAAGGACGGCTCCCGCAGCAACCGGTCGGTCAGATTGCCGAGCACGCCGCCGAGCAGGAGTCCGAAGACGACGGACCAGGCCAGTGAACGGATGCGCCCGGCGAACCAGACGATGAGCACCACCACGGCCACAGCGATGATGGAGAAGATCCAGGTCATCCCGGCCGCCATGGAAAAGGCAGCGCCCGGGTTCCGGACGAAGTGCATTTGCAGCACGTCTCCCAGAACCCGGACGATGTCACCCTCGGTCAGCCTGCTGACGACGAGGTACTTGCTGATCTGATCCAGTGCGAAGATCCCCAGGGCCACGACGGCCAGGAGGATCAACGCACCGGGGCGCTTCTTCGTTCGAACCTTAGGCGCCAAAGCTCTGGAAGCTGGACTTCGAGGCATTACCCGACTCGACCGGCGACGTGGCGTCGAGGTCG
Source organism: Cryobacterium sp. TMT3-29-2 (assembly GCF_004564305.1). NCBI lineage: Bacteria > Bacillati > Actinomycetota > Actinomycetes > Micrococcales > Microbacteriaceae > Cryobacterium > Cryobacterium sp. TMT3-29-2. The sequence goes on along the minus strand of NZ_SOGK01000025.1, from coordinate 57,416 downwards.
TGCAGCTGGGTCTCAATGTAGCTCTTCAGCTTCTGGCGGTACTCGCGCTCGAAGGTGCGCAGGTCATCGATCTTGGTCTCGAGGACGGAACGCTCCTGATCGAGAATGGTGAGCTGAGCGCGCTGCTTGGCCTCGGCCTCGGCAACAAGGCGAGCGGCGGTGGCGTGGCCTTCGGCGATGAGTGCATCGCGCTTCTCGGCACCCTCCTTGACGTGCTCCTCGTGCAGGCGGCGTGCCAGCTGCAGAAGGTTGGTCGTGCCGGCGGTCTCATCGATGGGCTCGGCCACGACCGGTGCAGCCACAGCGACGGGAGCCGCGACGGGCTCCGCAACAACCTCGGGCGCCGGTGCGACCTCGACTGCGGCGGCAGGCTCGGCTGGCACGCCGGAGCCGGCGCGGGCCTTGAGCTCTTCGTTCTCTGCGGTAAGTCGGCGAAGTTCAACGACGACCTCGTCGAGGAAGTCATCGACCTCGTCCTGATCGTATCCTTCGCGAAACTTCGTCGACTGGAACCGCTTGTTGACTACATCTTCCGGAGTTAGCGCCATGGCTTTCCACCCTTAAAACTAGAGTTGCGAACATTCTGTTTGCGTTCAACCAACGCTACCAAGGTCCGAGGTGTAGTCGGACCGCGTCAGCCCAGCACGCCGTCGCACAAGAATACATGCCAAGTCCGAGGCGGGAGGTATCGGTCAGCGCATGAGCCCAGTGATCGACATGGCGACGATGACACAGAGCATGGTGATGCTCCAGCCGAAGTCGAACGCGATCGGACCGATCCGCAGCGGCGGCAGGAGCCGCCGAAAGAACTTGATCGGCGGGTCCGTCAGGGAGTAGGCCAGCTCAATCACGACCAGCAGGAAGCCCTGCGGTCGCCAGGACCGGTTGACGCTGCGCACGAGGTCGATGATGAACCGACCCCACATCACGAAGAAGTAGAGCAGGAGGACGAAGTACGCGATACTCCCGATGATTCCGACGATGCTGACCACGGCGGTTACTACGACTGCGCGAAGAAGGACGCCTCGGCTTCGGAGTCCTCCGCGGCATTGTCGCCTGACACGACAACGTGGGACGGGGAGAGCAGGAAGACCTTGGCCGTGACGCGCTCGATCTTGCCGTACAGGCCCTGGGACAGGCCGCTGGCGAAGTCGATCAGTCGGCGCGCATCGGCGTCACTCATCTGGGACAGGTTGATGATGACCGGGATTCCGTCGCGGAAGGATTCGGCGATCACCTGGGCGTCCTTGTACTGGCGCGGGTGGACGGTGAGGATTTCATTCATGTCTGAGGCAGCCACATTCTTGGGAGCGGAGGTCTTGCGCAGCGGGGTCACCGGTGCGCGACCGGCCGAAGCGGATGCGCCGGCGGAGTGCGACGACGCGTTCGACGCGGCGTGAGAGGAGTTCGGGGCGGAGTGGGGAGCAGCGGCCTTCGATGCCGCAGCAGTCGACGCCGTCGAGTGAGGGGCCGTCGACGCAGGCGCAGCAGCGGGCGCCTCGTACTCGAGTTCCTCGTCTGCCAGACCCAGGTAAACCATGGTCTTCTTGAGCGGGTTGGACATCTCGACCTCCGTGTTGGTGATTCTTCTTATCCAGATTAACCGGATACCGGGCGATTCCCGGTGATTGCTGTGCCAATTCGAAGGTGTGTCGCCCCTTCGCTGATCGCCTCCGCGTAGTCCGCGGACATGCCCATCGACAGGTATCTGGCGTGCGGTGCGAGCTGCTGAACCGTCTCGCCCAATTCGCGCACCCGGGCGAAGGCTCGCCGGGGTTCGGCACCGATCGGAGCCACCGCCATCAGCCCGAGCAGCCGCACCCCGGCCGTGTCGAGCACATGCTCGACAAGCCCGTGCAGCTCCCCCGGAGCGACACCGCCGCGAGCAGGGTCATCCGTCAGGTTCACCTGCACGAAGCAGTCGACCACGGATTCGTCCGAGCCCAGCGCATCCACCAGCGAGGTGCGATCGACGGAGTGGATGACGTCGGCGTAGGCCCGCACCTGCCGTGCCTTCTTGCCCTGAACCTGACCCACGAAATGCCAGGTCAGACCCGGGTCCTGCAGGGCGGCAGCCTTACCCTGCGCCTCCTGGTGACGGCTCTCCCCGAAGTCCCGCACGCCGAGGGCGGCGAGCTCCTCGAGCAGCGAGACGGGTTGGAACTTGGTCACGACGATCGTCGTGACCTCCTCCGGGTCGCGCCCTGCGGCGGCGACCGCGGCGGTGATCCCCCTCTGAACGGCGGCCAACCGATCCGCGAGGCCGCCGGGCCGGGGCCTGCCCGAATCACTCATCTCGCCACCCCGGGGACTGTCGGTGCGAACGGCACTACTTGAGGAAGTCCGGGATATCCAGGTCGTCCGGGTCTTCCTCGAAGGCCGGATCGGCCACGGCCGCACCGGGCTCGACGCCGGACCAGACCGACGATGCCGCGGAATCCGAGTAGGGAACCGAATCGTTCGCGCCGGTCGCCGCAGCGCCCGCCGTGCTCGCACCGGTACCGACACCGGCACCGGCGGCGACACCGGCGGCGACCAGGTCGGCGCGGCGAACCTCGACCGCCTTGGCGCCGGGCTCTCCGCCATCGAATCCGGCGGCGATGACGGTGACCCGCACCTCGTCGCCCAGGGTGTCGTCGATGACGGCGCCGAAGATGATGTTGGCTTCCGGGTGCACGGCTTCCTGCACGAGGCGCGCGGCGTCGTTGATCTCGAAGATTCCGAGGTTGGAGCCACCCTGGATGGACAGGAGCACGCCGTGGGCGCCGTCGATCGATGCCTCGAGCAGCGGAGACGCCACGGCCAGTTCGGCTGCCTTGATGGCGCGGTCGGCGCCGCGGGACGAGCCGATGCCCATCAGCGCGGAGCCGGCACCCTGCATGACCGACTTGACGTCGGCGAAGTCGAGGTTGATCAGGCCAGGGGTGGTGATCAGGTCGGTGATGCCCTGCACGCCGGCGAGGAGCACCTGGTCTGCCGTGGCGAAGGCCTCGAGCATGCTGATCCCACGGTCGCTGATTTCGAGCAGGCGGTCGTTCGGCACGACGATGAGGGTGTCGACCTCGTTCTTCAGGGACGCGACACCGGCCTCGGCCTGAGCTTGACGGCGCTTGCCCTCGAAACCGAAGGGTTTGGTGACGACACCGATGGTGAGCGCGCCGATGGACTTGGCGATGCGGGCGACGACCGGTGCACCGCCGGTGCCCGTTCCACCACCCTCGCCGGCCGTGACGAAGACCATGTCCGCGCCGGCCAGGGCCTCTTCGATTTCTTCGGCATGGTCCTCGGCGGCGCGGCGGCCGACCTCAGGGTCGGCGCCGGCGCCGAGACCGCGGGTGAGATCGCGGCCCACGTCGAGTTTGACGTCGGCGTCGCTCATCAGGAGCGCCTGGGCATCCGTGTTGATGGCGATGAACTCGACTCCGCGGAGGCCGAGCTCGATCATGCGGTTGACGGCGTTGACACCGCCGCCACCGATTCCAACAACCTTGATGACTGCGAGGTAATTCTGATTTGTTGTTGACACGTCCGGCCTCCGGTGGAACCCTAAACCTCTTGTCGAAGTTTAAAGTTATGCTGAGTATGCAATTCCTGTTAGAAAGTTATGCGCCAGCCGATCAGGGTCGGGGAGGCGCGCCCGCGTGTCGCGAAGATCCAACCAATATCTCAGCGAAGCACAGCGCTGTCCGGCGACGACACGTCGTATTCGCCGACGGTGCCGACCGGATGGCTCACGATCAGGGCCGCGAGCACGACCGCCTTGAAATCCGACTTCTCCGCGCTCCCCCACACCACGCGCGTGCCGCCCGCGAGCGTGAGGGTGACATCGTCGGTGGTGGCGGCGGTCACGGTGTCGAGGGTGGCACGGATGTCGGCCGGGAGGGCCGCGATGACGGCGGCTGCCGCCCGGAACCCGGCGCTGCCGACCCCGGCGCGCGCGTCGATGGTGGCGTACCCGGCGGGTCGCTCCACGCTGCTCTGGATGACCACGCCGGCCGCGTCGACCAGGTCGAATCCGGACTCGGTCACGAGTGTGCCGACGGGCTCCCGCTCCACGATGCGCACGACGAGGGTGTTCGGTGGACGGCTTTCGGTGACATAGCTCTGGATCAGGGTGAAGGCCGACAGCTCCTGTTTCACCTCGGCGAAGTCCACGAGTGGCAGCGGCGTACCCAGCTGGCCGTCGAGGGCGGACTGGATCTGCTCGGCCGGCACGCGGTTCGCCCCGACGACCTCGATGGTGCGGAGCGCCATCAGAGGCGAGAAGGTGCCGACGAGAACGAAGGCGACGAGGGCGCCCAGGATGCCGAGCGCGGTCAACCAGATGTTCCGCCGCCGACGGGACCGCCAGGTGAAGCGACGCACCTCCTCGCGCTCGTAGAGCTTGCGGGCACGTCGGGCAGCCCGGAGCTTGCGCCTGGCGCCGGCCGGAGTCAGCGGAGTGTCGTGGGGTTCCCGGGGCGCCGGAGCGGACGATGGGGAGGCAGACGGTGCGGACCCGGTCGCCGCCCGTAGCCGGGACACTGTCGCGATCGGGTCGGCGGCCGGAAGCGTGATCGGCTCCGTGCTCGTGTGATCGCCGTGACCGGTGGATCTGGAACGGCCTGCCCTTGCCGCCGTCTGCTTCGCTGCCGTGCTCTGGGTGCCGGCGCTGCTGTCAGCGGTGGTCTTCGGCGCGGCGCCCTTCCCCGCGGTGCTCTTCGTCAGGGTGCCCTTCGTCAGGGTGCTCTTCGTCAGGGTGCCCTTCGTACCGGCGGCCCGCTCGTCGGCTGCCGCCGGGCGGTCGTAGCCCTCGGGCCTCTTCATGCTCGGTTGCGGGTCATCCGCGCGCCTGCGTGAGCGAGGCGAGCAGTTGGGGAACGATCCGGTAGACGTCGCCGCAGCCGAGGGTGACGACAAAGTCGCCGTCCTTTGCGATCGAGGCGACGTAGTCGGCTGCCTCCTGCCAGTCCGGCACGTAGACGACCTTGGCGGCATCTGTGAACTTGTCGGAGACGAGGGCCCCGGTCACGCCGGGCTCGGGGTCCTCTCGGGCGCCGTAAACGGCGAGGACGACGGTCTGGTCCGCCTTCTCCTCCAGGGTTTGGGCGAATTCCTGGGCGAACAGCCGGGTGCGGCTGTACAGGTGCGGCTGGTGCACGGCGATGATCCGGCCGGTGCCGACCACGGTACGGGCGGCGGACAGCGCGGCGGCGACCTCGGTGGGGTGGTGGGCGTAGTCGTCGTAGACGCTGACACCGCCCACGGTGCCGTGCAGTTCGAACCGGCGCTCGGTGCCGCCGAACTCCGAGATGGCGGCCAGGGATGCCTCCGGGTCGAAGCCGAGCCCGACGAGCACCGCGAAGGCGCCGGCCGCGTTGATCGCGTTGTGCCGGCCCGGGATCCGGAGGGCGGCGACGTAGTCGTGCCCGGCCCAGGCCACGGAGAAGCGAACCGGTCCGTCGGTGACGACCGAGTGCACGCGCACGTCGGCCGCGGCATCCTCGCCGAAGGTGATGACCCGCTTGCCGGTGAGCTTGCCGGTCACGCTGACCGCGCCGGGATCGTCGGAGGAGATGACCACGAACTCGCCCGCATTCTGGGCGAACTCGACGAACGCGGCCTCGAACGCCTCCAGCGACCCGTAGTGGTCGAGGTGGTCGGGGTCGACGTTGGTGACCAGGGCGACCGCCGTGTTGTAGAGCAGGAACGAGCCGTCCGATTCGTCGGCCTCGACGACGAAGAGGTCGTCGGTTCCCGCGGCCGCCGACACGCCGAGCGATTCGATCACGCCGCCGTTGACGAAGCTGGGATGCGTGCCGAGGCCGAGGAGGCCGGTCACGATCATGCCGGTCGAGGTGGTCTTGCCGTGGGCACCCGCGACGGCGACGAGGCGGTGCTTCTCGATCAGCCAGGCGAGGGCCTGGGAGCGGTGCAGCACGGGGAGGCCGCGCTCGTTCGCCAGCACGTATTCCGGGTTGTCCTGCCAGAGCGCGCCCGTGACGACGAGGCTGTCGGCGTCACCGACGTTCTCGGCGGCGTGGCCGATCGAGATGCGGGCTCCCAGCGCGCGCAGGGCGAGCACATTGTCGGACTCGCGCACGTCCGAGCCGGTGACGGTGTGCCCGGCGGCGAGGAACAACCGTGCGATCCCGCTCATCCCGGAGCCGCCGATGCCCACGAAATGCACCGTGCCGAGGTCACGGGGAATGGTGAGGTTCAGGTCGGGCTTGATCACGGTTGCTGGCTCTTCTCAGTTGGAGACGAATGCTGGGGTGCTGGTGTTCCGGTGCTGGAACAACGTTAGCCGGTGTGGCTACGCGAGGGCCGCGTGGATGAAGTCGGTCATGCGCGCCGAGCCGTCGAGTCCCCCGGCGGATGCCGCCGCGACGCCCATCCGGCGCACGCGCTCGCGGTCGGCGAGCACCGGAACGAGCTCGTGCTGCACCCAGGCCGGCAGGAAGTCCGCGTCATCGACGAGGATCCCGCCCCCGGCGCGCACCACGTCGGCCGCATTGAAGCGCTGCTCCCCGTTGCCGACGGGGTACGGCACGTAGACGGCAGGGATGCCGAGGGCGCTCAGTTCGCACACGGTTCCGGCGCCGGCCCGGGACACCGCGAAGTCCGCGGCGGACAGCGCCAGGTCCATCCGGTCGCAGTAGGAGATCAGGCGGTAGTGGTCCAGCCCCGGGTCGGTCACGTCAGACTTCTCACCGGTGATGTGCAGCACCTGCCAGCCGGCCGCGATCAGGCCGGCGGCAGCGGACACGATGGTGTTGTTCAGGCGCCGCGCGCCCAGCGATCCGCCGGTCACCAGCAGGGTGGGGCGGTCGGCGTCGAGGCCGAAGAAGGTCAGGGCCTCCGGGCGCGCCTTTTCCCGGTCGAGTCCGGCGATCTCGGGGCGCAGCGGCATCCCGACGACGTGCGGGTGGCGGATCCGTGTGCCGGGGAAGGCCACCCCGACGTGGCGGGTGAACCAGGCCCCGAGCCGGTTGGCCAACCCGGCCCGAAAATTGGCCTCGTGGATGACGATGGGCACGCCGGCCCGGCGCGCCGCGAAGTAGGCCGGGGTCGAGACGTAGCCGCCGAACCCGACGACGACGTCGACGTGACGGGACCGGATCAGAAGCGCCAGGTCGCCCACGGCCCGGTTCAACCGCGGCAGGAACGACAGTGCCTGCCGGTTCGCACGGCGTGGGAACGGCAGGCGGGGAACGAAGACCAGCTCGTAGCCGCGATCCGGCACCAGGCGGGCCTCGAGACCCTCCCGGGTTCCGAGAACGATGACCGTCGCATCCGGTTCCCGGCTGGTGATGGTGTCGGCGACGGCGAGGAGCGGGTTCACATGGCCGGCGGTTCCGCCGCCGGCGAGCAGATAGGTGGTCACTGTGGGACTCCTGACGTGTCGGCGCGCCGCGGTTGGTCCGCATGGTCGCCCCGGGTGAATGAGAGCACGATGCCGATCGCGCCGAGGGTCGTGAGCAGGGCGGTACCGCCCGCGGACACCAGCGGGAGGGGGACGCCCAGCACCGGGAATACGCCCAGGACCACGCCGATGTTGACGAAAGCCTGACCGATCAGCCAGACCAGCACGGCGGCCGTCGACACACGGGCTTGAAGACTCGTGCTGGTGCGCATGATCCGCAGGAACGCGAAGGCCAGCAGGATGAACATGAACAGGACGACGACCGCCCCGATCAGTCCGAGTTCCTCGCCGACAATGGCGAAGATGTAGTCGTTGTCGGCCGCGGGCAGCCAAGACCACTTGGCCTTGGAATTGCCGAGCCCGACGCCGAAGACGCCGCCGTTGGCGAGGGCCCAGGTGCCGTGTAGCGGCTGCCAGCAGGGAGCCGAGATGGGACCGTCGACCTCCTCGCAGCCCGCTCCCATGAAGCTCAGGATGCGCGTCATCCGGTTCGAGCTCGTCAACGCCATCAGCGCGGCCAGCACGAGCCCGGCGGCGAGGGGAACCGCCAGGAGACGCAGTCGCACCCCGGCGAAGAACAGGGCTCCGAACAGGATCCCGGCCATGATCAGAACGGTTCCGAGGTCGCCGCCGATGAGCACGAGCATCACGGCGCCGCCGCCCACGCCGAAGACCGGGATGTACACGTGGCGCCAGTCGTCGAGCCGGTTCTCCTTCTGCGACAGGATCATCCCCAGCCAGACGACGAGGGAGAGTTTGATCCCCTCGGAGGGCTGGAACTGGATCCCGCCGATCGACAGCCAGTTGGTGTTGTCGGCCACCTCGACGCCGAGGGGGGTGAACACGACCAGGCACTGCAGGAGGCAGGCGACGATGAGCATCGGCCAGGCCACCCTCCGCCAGAACTTCAGCGGCAGGTGACTGATCATGAGCATCACGGGAACGCCGATCAGCGCGAAGCCGCCCTGGCGCAGCACGGTGCCGAAGAAGCCCGTGTTCTCCAGGTAGGAGTCGACCGAAGAGGACGACAGCACCATGACGAGACCGAACACGACGAGGAACAGGGTGGTGCCGAGGAGTAGGAAGTAGCTCGCGGACTCGGCCTTGAACACCCGGCCGAAGTGGATCCGGGCGGACGCGACCTGGGCCGCGGCATCGGCTCGGGTGGGACTGTGCTGGGCGGGCTGGACGGATGCGGAGGCGGTGGGCGCGACCTGCCTAGGCGCCGGGGGCCGGGGCGGAGTCTTCATCCTCCTCACCTCCCAGATGATCCCGTACGGCTTCTGCAAACAACCGGCCCCGCTGGGCGTAGTCGGTGAACTGGTCCATGGATGCTGCGGCCGGGGCCAACAGCACGACGTCACCGGTTTCGGCGAGCCCGGCTGCGAGCCGGACCGCGCCGGGCATCACCAGTCCAGTGTCGTCGGCGTCGATCTCGAACACCGGAAGCTCCGGCGCGTGTCGCGCGAATGCGTCCCGCAGCACGGAGCGGTCGACGCCGATGATCACGGCCCCGCGCAGGTGGCCGACGTGCCGCTCCACCAGCTGGTCGACGTCCACGCCCTTGAGTAGACCGCCGACCAGCCAGACGACGGTCTCGAACGCGGTGAGCGAGGCGTCCGCCGCGTGCGGGTTGGTGGCCTTCGAGTCGTCGATCCAGCGGATGCCGGCGGACTCGGCCACGATCTCGATGCGATGCGCGTCGAGGCGGAAACCCTCGAGGGCGTCGTGGATGACGCCGGGCTCGACTCCGAACGACCGGGCGAGGGCGCTGGCGGCGAGGATGTCGGCCAGCAGGTGAGGGGCGCTGAGACCACGTGCCCGGAGTTCCGGCGCGGTCGTGATCTCGATCGCGGTCTCGAACCGGTCCTCGTGGAACGCGCGATCGCAGAGGATGCCCTCGACAATGCCGAAGTCGCTGGGGCCGGGCACGCCGAGGCCGAAGCCGATCGCCCGGGAACCCTCCTGCACATCGGCTTCCTCGACCATGCGCATGGTCGCGGCATCCGCCTTGTTGTAGACGCAGGCCACCTTGGTGTTGGCGTAGACCGTGGCTTTCGCGTCGCGGTACGCCTCAGCCGAACCGTGCCAGTCGAGGTGGTCGTCGGCGATGTTGAGGCAGACGCTGGAAAACGGCACGAGGGCGCCGGGACCGGTGCGGGGCAGGTGGTGCAGCTGGTAGCTGGAGAGCTCGACCACGAGAACGTCCCAGCCCTGCGGGTCGCGCACGGCATCGAGCACGGGCACACCGATGTTGCCGCAGGGGGCGACGCGCAGGCCGGCGGCGGCGAGCATGGTGGCCGTCAGCTGCACGGTCGTGGTCTTGCCGTTGGTGCCGGTGATGAGGATCCACTCGGCCGCAGGGCCGACCTTGTCGCGCAGGCGCCAGGCCAGTTCGATGTCGCCCCAGACCGGAACCCCCGCCTGCGCTGCCCAAAGCAGCAGAGCGTGGTCGGGGTGGTAACCGGGCGAGGCGATCAGAACCTCCGGCCGGTGCCGGGTCAGTTCGTCCGGAACGACTCCCGGTGCGGCCTGCACCAGGCCGGCCCCGATCACGTCGAGCAGGCGGACGGTGGTGGCGGGGGCGTCCCCGGCCACGACAAGCACATTGGCGCCCAGTTCAACGAGGGTGTCGGCGGCCGCGAAGCCCGTGATGCCCAGACCGAGCACGGCCACGCGCAGGCCGGACCAGTCGGCGTGCCAGCTCGTCAGGGCGTCAAGGCGTGCGGCATCCGCTGCAGTGGGCTCGGCGTCGTCCGAGTGTCGACCGGTCACTTGGCGGTCAGCCATTCGAGGTAGAAGGTGCCGACGCCGGCGGACACGAGCAGCCCGCCGATGATCCAGAAGCGCACCACCACGGTGACCTCGGCCCAGCCCTTGAGCTCGAAGTGGTGGTGGATGGGGCTCATCAGGAAGATGCGCTTGCCGCGCGTCACCTTGAAGTAGGCCCGCTGCACGATGACGGATCCGGCCTCGATCACGAACAGGCCGCCGATCAGCACGAGCAGCAGTTCGGTGCGGCTGAGGATGGCCAGCGCCGCGAGGGCGCCGCCGATGGCCAGCGAACCGGTGTCGCCGAGGAAGATCTTCGCCGGGGAGGTGTTCCACCACAGGAAGCCGATCAGGCCGCCGACGATGGCCGCGGACACGATGGCCAGATCGAGCGGGTCGCGCACGTCGTAGGCCCGGTAGAGGTCCGCCACGTCGGCTCCGCCGAAACGGGCCTGGTTGGACTGCCAGAAGCCGATCACGATGAAGGCGCCGATCGAGAGGATCGAGGACCCGGTGGCGAGTCCGTCGAGGCCGTCGGTGACGTTGACGCCGTTGGAGGTGGCCGTCACGATCAGGCAGATCCAGAGCACGAAGAGGGAGATACCGATGATGCTGCCCAGCGCCATGAAGTCCAGCGGAAGGTCACGCAGGAAGGAGATCTGGGTGGACGCCGGAGTGACGCCGTTGGCGTTCGGGAATTGGATGGCCAGGACGGCGAACGTGCCGGCCACGAGGACCTGGCCGGTGATCTTCGCCCACCCGCCGAGCCCCAGACTGCGCTGGTTGCGGGTCTTCAGGAAGTCGTCGATGAAACCGACCAGGCCGAGCCCGACCATCATGAACAGGACCAGGAGCGGCGAAATCGGAATGTGCGTGCCGGTGATCCACATGGCCGAGAAATAGCTGACCACGGTTCCGACGATGAGGATGATGCCGCCCATGGTGGCGGTTCCGCGTTTGGCGTGGTGGCTCTGCGGCCCGTCGTCGCGGATGAACTGTCCCCAGCCCAGCTTGTGGAACAGCCGGATGAACAGCGGCGTCAGCGTCAGGGTGAAAACGAGGGAGAAGGCTCCCGCCATCAGGAGGGCTCTCACGAGAACCACTCTCCCAGACGGTCGCCTAGAAATCGCAGACCGGCGGAATTGGATGATTTCACGAGCACGGTGTCCCCCGGTTGCACGGTGGCGCAGAGCAGGTCGAAGGCCTCGTCGGAATTCTCGACGAACACCGACTCCCCGTCCCAGGATCCCTCGTTGATGGTGCTGATGTGCATGCGCCGGGCGCCGCGCCCGACGACGACGAGCTGGGAGATGTTGAGGCGCACAGCGAGCAGCCCGACGCGGTCGTGCTCTTCACCGGCCAGTTCTCCCAGTTCGCTCATCTCGCCGAGCACGGCGAAGGTGCGCTGGCCGGGAACCGTGATCTGGGCGAGGGTCTTGAGCGCCGCCGTCATGGAGTCCGGGCTGGCGTTGTAGGCGTCGTTGATGACGGTTACGCCGTCACGCCCGCCCATGACCTGCATGCGCCAGCGCTCGGCGGTCTGCACGGACTCGAGGGCGGAGACGATGTCGTCGATCGGGACCCCGAGGATCTCGGCGGCGGCGGCAGCGGCAAGGGCGTTCATCACGTGGTGCTCCCCGAGCACCTGGAAGGCCACCGGCCGGGACTGGCCCGACGCCAGGTGCAGCGTGAAGGTGGTTCCGGACCCGGAGGCGTGCACCGCGGTGGCGCGCACGCCCTCGTCGCCGTCCTGGCCGAACCAGACGACCTGAGCTGCGGTCGACGCGGCCATGCCGGCGACGCGCGGGTCGTCGGCGTTCAACACGGCGACATCCGTCGCGAGCAGGTCGGTGACCATCTCGGTCTTCGCGCGGACGGTCGCCTCGATGCCGCCGAATTCACCGGCGTGGGCCAGACCGACCTTGAGCACGATTCCGATGTCGGGACGGGCCATCCGGACCAGACGGGCGATTTCGCCGACGGCGCTCGCGCCCATCTCTGCTACCAGGAATCGGGTGTCGTGGGTCAGTTCGAGCATGGTCAGCGGCGCGCCGACCTCGTTGTTGAAGGAGGCGCGGGCCGCGACGGTCGGGCCGACGCGTTCGAGTACGGCCCGGAGCAGGTTCTTCGTCGTGGTCTTGCCGTTGGAACCGGTGACGGCGACGATCTTGAGGTTGCCGGCCTCCCGCACGCGGGCCACGACGTAGGTGGCGAGGGCGCCGAGGGCGAGCACCACGTCCGGCACGACGATCTGGGCCACGGGGAGGTCGAGCAGTCGTTCGACGATCAGCAGGGTGGCGCCGCGTTCGACGGCGACCGGCGCGTAGAGGTGACCGTCGGTCACCTCACCGGGCTTGGCCACGAAGACGGAGCCGGGAACGGTGTCGCGCGAGTCGGTGTGCACCATTCCGTCGGTGACGGAATCGATGTTCAAGGTGGTCCCGCTCAGCTGGAGCGTACCGTCGACAGCCAGGGCGATCTGGCCGAGGGTCAGGGCGATCATCTACAGCCACCCCGCATCGCGCAGCGCCTGGCGGGAGTCGTCCCGGGCGGAATAGGGAATCTTCACTCCGGCGACCTCATGGTAATTTTCATGGCCTGGTCCCGCATACAAGATCGCGTCGCCTTCTTTCGCTAGGGAGAGCGCCGTTCGGAACGCCGTCCGGGGGTCAGGCACCTCATGGAACTCGCCGCCGGGCACGGCCTCCCTGGCGGCGGTGAGCAGAGTGGCACGGATGGCAGCGGGGTCCTCGAAACGAGGGTGGAAGTCGGTCACGACGACGACATCCGCTCCGCGGGCCGCGATCGCTCCCATGTCGGCCCGTTTCGTGGTGTCGCGGTCGCCGTCGGCGCCGAAGACCATGATCAGGCGGCCGGGGGTGAATTTGCGAATGGCGGCGAGGGTGTTCAGGAACGCGTCCGGGCTGTGCCCGTAGTCGATGTAGACCAGCGGGCCCGTGTCACCGGAGATGCGCTCGGCGCGCCCGGGGATATAGACGTCGATTCCGCCGTCCCGGTCGAGGGAGTGGGCGATGGCCTCGAGGTCGTAGCCGGATTCGACCAGCATCAGGATGGCCAGGGCCGCATTGGCCGCCATGAACCAGCCCACCAGGGGAACCCGGGTCTGCAGGCGGCGTCCCTCCGGCCCCTCGAGCAAGAACTCTGTGTACAGCGCGCTCTCGGAGACGATGGACATGTGCCAGTCGGCGGCAACGTCGGGCTTGCTGCTCAGGGTCGTGACCGGGATGCGGCACTCGTCGACGATCCGGCGGCCCCAGTCGGAGTCGACCGTGATGACCCCGCGCTTGGACCGGTCGGGCTGGAACAGCTCGAGCTTGGCCTGGAAGTACTCGTCGAGGCCCGCGTAGTCGTCGAGGTGGTCGTGGCTCAGATTGGTGAAACCGGCGACGTCGAAGACGAGCCCGTCCACGCGGTGACGGGTCAGCGCCTGGGCCGACACCTCGATGGCGACGGCGCGCACCTCGGCCTCCCGCATACGCGAGAGGAGGGCGTGCAGCTCGGTGGCCTCCGGCGTCGTCAGCGAGCTCACCACGGCGAGGTCGCCGATGCGGCGCTCGGCCGTCGAAGTGAGGCCGGACACGACGCCCAGCTGGTTGAGGAGGGCGAAGAGGAGGTACACCACGCTGGTCTTGCCGTTGGTTCCCGTCACGCCGAAGAGCGTGGCCGGGTTCGCGTCGGTGCGGTAGATCCAGGCGGCGACGGCTCCGAGCGCCGCGCGCGCGTCCGGGGTCACGAGGACCGGGAGGCCGCTCTCGGCGGCCAGTAACGCGCCGGCCTCATCGGTCAGGATCGCGACCGCGCCGGAGTCACGGGCGCCGGCAGCGTAGGACGCGCCATGACTGGCCCGTCCGGGAACGCCGACATAGAGGTCTCCGGGCTGAACGGTTCGGGAGCTCAGGCTCACGCCGGTGACCTCGAGGCCATCGACGTCGCCATGCACATACAGTTCGAATTCATCGACCAGTCCCGACAACGATCTGGGGACCGGATGCTGAGGACGGAGAGCCGAGGGTGCCAATTCGGTCACGGGGCTCGCTTTCTTACCAGGTACCGGGAAGGGCAGGCGCGGTGGCGCCCGATGGGACCGCCCGGTACTTCTTCAGCACCTGACTCATGACCTCCTGGAAGATCGGAGCAGATGCGGCGGAAGAGTTCAGTTTAACAGGATCAGCGAGGCTGACCGAAACGACGTACTGGGGATCGTCGGCCGGAGCGAAGCCGGAGACCGACACCAGATACCCCTTGGTGTATCCACCCTGGCCGTCGGGCATCTGCGCCGTACCGGTCTTCGCGCCCACCCGATAGCCCGGGATTTCCCAGGTCTTGGCCAGCCACGCCTTCTGGTAGACCATCTCGAGGATGTCGGCGGTCTCGCGCGCGGCGGCGGCAGACACGACCGGGGTGCCGACCGCTTCGGGCACGTCGGTCATGGTGCCGTCGGCGTGACGGCACCCTGCGACCAGTTGCACGGGCATCCGCACGCCGTTGTTGGCCAGGGTCTGGTAGATGCTCGAGACCTGGATGGCCGTGGTGGTGAGCCCTTGGCCGAACATGGTCGCGTACTTGGTCTGGTTGTCCCAGTCCTCATAGGGGCGCAGGGTGCCGGATTCCTCGGCGAGGAAGCCCGACTCCGACGCCGAGCCCACGCCGAACTTCTTCATGTAGTCGTAGCGCTGCTGGTCGCTGATCAGCTCGCCGAACTTCGACATGCCCGTGTTCGAGGACTCGATCATCACGCCCGTGAGGGTGAGGTTCAGGTCGGCGTGATTGGAGCTGTCGTTCACGTTGGCGCCGTTGGGCGGCAGATACCGGTACGGAGCGACGACCCGGCTCAGCGGGGTGGCCGCCCCGGCGTCGAGAACGGATGCCGTGGTCAGGGCTTTGTACGTCGATCCTGGCTCGAAGGGGGCGGTGAAGGCTCGGGAGCCGCGGTCCGCGGCGTCGGAGGTGCCGTTGACGTTGTTGGGGTCGACCGAGGGGTAGTCGGCAACCGCCACGAGCTTTCCGGTCTTCACTTCCTGCACCACCACGTTGCCCCAGGCCGCGCCCGTGGCGACGGCCTGTTCGGCCAGCACCTGCTGCACGAACCACTGCAGATCGGAGTCGATGGTCGTGACGACGTCTCCGCCGTCCTTGGCCTTTGCGGTGGTGACGGTGCTCTCGGGCAGGCGCACGCCGTCCGCGCCTTTCTCATAGGTCTCGGTTCCGTTGGTGCTCGCCAGGCAGGCGTCCTGTCCGAGTTCGATGCCGGCCTGGGCCTCTCCCCCGGAAGAGACGAAACCGACCAGGTTGCCGGCCACGGCACCGTCCGGGTAGACCCGGCCCGGGTTCTTCTCCGCGTACATCCAGGGAATGTCGAGCGCATCGATGGCCCGAAACACCGACACGTCGACGGCCCGCACGACGACCGCGTAGTCGGAGTTCTTGTTCGCGGCCAGGGAACCGGAGATGATCTGAAGGATTTCGTCGCCGGTCTGCCCGGTCAGGGCACCTACCTCCGCGGCCGCCTGCGCGACCGTCACGGTCACGTCCCCGGCCTCGGTGGTGCGGTCGAATTCCTTGGCGTTCCGCGGCGACAGGGTGATGTTGTAGCGCATGACGGTGCCGGCCAGGACGACCCCGTTCCCGTCGACGATGTCCCCGCGCGATCCGTAGACGGGCTGCTCGACCGACCGGTTGCCCAGCGAATCGGCACTCAGGGCCTCGGCGCGCACGACCTGGATGTCGACGAGCCTGACCACGAACACGGCCACGAAGATGAACAGGAACAGAACCGTGGCGGCGCTGCGGCGCCTGCTGGACCGGGTGCTGGGCCGGGTGCTGCTCGCCACCTACGAATCCTTACTGCGGCCTGGGGCCGCGGGTTGGGCAAGTCGTGCGAACGGACTAACGGGAGGATGGGCGGTGCGCCGCAGGGAGCGGGCACCTGCTCAGGGGTAGGTTAGCGGGTCGTCGGTGTCGGCAGGCCGTTGGACTCGGCTGCCGGGGCAGCCGGGGCAACCGCCGCGGGAGCCTCGGCCGGTGAACCGCCGAGGCTGGCTCCCTGACCGGTGTTCTGCGGCAGTTCCGTGATCAAAGGTACGCCGGCCAGGAGTGAGTTCGGCACCAGACTCGCCGTCCCGGCCTGGCTTCCGCTGGCGGAGGCCGGGGCGCCGAGCACGGCGCCGTCGGAGAGCTGCAGGAACAACGGATTGGAGTTGGTGACCATGCCGAGCGCTTCCGCGTTCGCGGCCAGGCTCTGCGGGGAGGACACCCGCACGAGGTCCTCGGTCACGCTCTCCGCCGTGCGCCCGAGTTCGACCTGGCTGGCCTGCAGTCGGGACACCTCGTAGGCGGACTGGGAGATCCCGACGCTCAGCAGCAACTGGGCGATCACGATGACCGCCACGCCGGTGACGGCCGACAGGGCGTAGACGATCTTCGGCCGCGCGTGTCGCTGGCTGCGCGGCGACACGATCTGGATGTGGCGCGGCTCCGATACCGGATCGGCGTCGGGGGTGCTCTCCCAGTCGGGTCGTAGGACGCGTGCGAGATTGTCACTCATGCGGCTCTCCTCAGTCGCTCGGCGGCGCGAAGGCGAACCGGCGTTGCGCGCGGGTTTCTCGCCTTTTCCTCATCCGAGGCCAGTTCGGCGCCTCGGATCAGGAGTTTGAACAGTGGTTTGTGTTCGGGAAGTTCGATCGGCAGTCCGGCCGGGGCTGTGGAGCCGGACGCCTTGGCCAGGATCTTCTTCACGATCCGGTCCTCGAGGGACTGGTAGGCCATGACGACGATGCGCCCGCCGACGGCGACCGAGTCGAGTGCCGCCGGGATGGCACGCTCGAGCACGGCGAGTTCCTGGTTGACCTCGATGCGCAGCGCCTGGAAGACCCGCTTGGCGGGGTGTCCGGCGCGCTGCACGACGACGGGCGTGACGGCGGTGATCACCGCGACCAGCTGGGCCGACCGCACGAACGGGGTGGTCTCACGGGCTTCGACGATGGCCTTGGCGTAGCGTGCCGCCAGCTTCTCCTCGCCGTACTCGTGGAAGATCCGGCGCAGTTCCTGCTCGCTGTAGGTCGCCAGGATGTGCTCGGCCGTCAGGTCGCTGGTGTTGTCCATGCGCATGTCCAGCGGCGCATCCTTGGAATAGGAGAAGCCGCGCTCGACCCGGTCCAGCTGCAGCGAGGACACACCGAGGTCGAAGAGCACGCCGGACACCTCGGGGATGCCGAGTCCGGCCAAGGCGTCCTGGATGCCGTCATAGACGGTGTGCACGAGGTGCACCCGGTCGCGGAACGGTTTCAGCCGCTCCTCGGCGATCGCGAGGGCGTCGAGGTCTCGGTCGAGTCCGACCAGGATGAGCCCGGGGAACCGCTGCAGGAACGCCTCGGCGTGCCCGGCCATGCCGAGCGTGGCGTCGACGAGGACGGCGCCGGGTCGTTCCAACGCCGGCGCGAGCAGGTCGACGCACCGGTCGAGCAGAACTGGGGTGTGGATGTCGTTGATGGCCATAGTCCCGGGTGGTTCCTGATTCCTGATCCCCATCCATTCGTCTCTGGCACCGGGGAAGTGTGTCAGGCAGAACGGCTGGGAGTCAGGCGTCAGGAGCTAGATGAGTCCCGGAATCACCTCCTCCGTGATGTTGGCGAATGGTTCTTCCTGTTCGGAGAGGTACGCGTCCCACGCGGCGGTGTCCCAGATCTCTACCCGGTTGCCGGCGCCGATCACGGTGAGGTCCCGGTCAAGCCCGGCCCAGGCGCGCAGGTTGGCGGGGATGGTCACCCGGTTCTGTTTGTCAGGCTGCTCGGCGCTCGCGCCGGAGAACATCATGCGGCTGAAGGATCGCCCGCTCTGGGCCGTGAGCGGCGCCTGGTTGATCTTCGCGCAGTACGCCTCGAACTCCCGGGTGGTGAACACGTAGAGGCAGTTCTCCTGGCCTCGGGTCATGACGATCCCGGGAGACAGCTCGTCCCGGAATTTCGCGGGAAGGATGAGGCGTCCTTTTTCGTCGAGCTTGGGGGCATACGTGCCTAAGAACATTCATCCCCCTCTCATCCGACCATGATCCGAATCATGCTCCACTTTACTCCACTTTGATCCACCAAACTGGGAATACGAGGGTATTTAGGTGAATTTCTCCACAGTGGGACCCGTGATTACAGGGAACAGCGGAGTGGAGGGAAATTTCACGACCGTGGCAGTTCAGTCCCGTTTCCGGGCACAAAAAAAGGGCCGATCGGATGATCGGCCCTGTCTGCGTGGTGCGGTGGTGGAAGGTGGAGAGTTATTGCTGACCGTCCTGCCGACGATCCCAGCGTTCGTTCATGCGATCCATGAAACCGCGCTGGGAAGAGGACTGCTGCTGGTTCGGACGCGAGCGCGGCGCGGATGCGGACATCCGTCGGGCGGACTTGCTCGGCGTGGTGGCGATCAGGACACCGCCGAACATGATCATGAAGCCGAGGACACCGAGCCAGAGCTGCTGGATCGCCACGCCGGCAATGAGGCCACCGATGCCGGCAACCGCGGCCAGAACCCCGATGGAGATCGAGCGGTAGTTGGGTCGGAGGCTGCTGCCGCCGACAGTCGCAACGAAGTCGGCGTCATTGTGGTACAGGCCGCGCTCCATCTCTTCGAGGAGTCGCTGCTCTTGTTCCGAAAGCGGCATCTCATTCCTCCTGTTTGGGATCGCGCTGTGCTTCACCGATTCTAACCCCGCCGTGATGGCTAGGCTAGGCAGGTGGAGCAAAGCAATCAACTGATCGATCTGGTTCATTCTCGCATCGACGAATTCCTCGAAACCCGTCAACCAATTGTGACTACCATCAGCCCCGATCTCACGCCACTGGTGGAGTTCTCACGGCAGTTTCTCAGCGGTGGAAAGCGCTTCCGGGCCCTGTTCTGCTACTGGGGCTGGCAAAGCGTCGCCACAAGTGAATCTGCTGGTGCGGGCCGGGATTTCGACCGCTCCCCGACCGATCTGGCGCCGATCGTCTCCGCGGCGGCGGCCCTAGAGATCTTCCACGCGGCAGCGCTGGTCCACGACGACATCATCGACAACTCGGACACCCGCCGCGGTGCGGCCTCCGCCCACAAACTCTTCGAGGGCATACACGGCCGGAGCGGCTGGGCGGGAAGCCAGGTCGACTTCGGCCGGGCGGCCGGAATTCTCCTCGGCGACCTCCTCCTGGGCTGGAGTGACGAGTTACTCGACGAGGGTCTCGCCGCGGCCCCCGACGCATCGGCTGCCGACAGGGCGCGGAGCGAATTCAACCGGATGCGCACCGAGGTCACGGTGGGCCAATACCTCGACATCCTCGAGGAACGTGCCTGGCTCATCCAACCCGAATCGGAACTCTTCGGTCGGGCCCTGCGGGTCATCGTCTTCAAGTCGGCCAAGTACAGCGTCCAGGCGCCGCTCGTGATCGGCGCGGCTCTGGCCGGCGCCGATCCGGACCACCTCCACGCCCTGCGTGCTTTCGGGCTGCCACTCGGCATAGCCTTCCAGCTCCGGGACGACCTGCTCGGAGTGTTCGGCGACACCGCCGTCACCGGCAAGCCCAGCGGCGACGACCTGCGCGAGGGCAAGCGCACCGTTCTGATCGCCCTGGCGCGCGAGAGCCTGTCGGAGCCGGCCCGATCGGAGCTGGACGCCCGTCTCGGCGACCCGCTGCTGACGGAAGACCAGATCGGGGTATTGCAACGCACCATCGTCGATAGCGGCGCCGTCGAGCGGATCGAGGCCCTGATCGCCTCGAACGTCGCCGAGGCCCTGGCCGCACTCGAGGGATCGCCGATCAGCGGCGCCGTCACGACGCGGTTGACGGAGCTGGCCGAGACGGTGACCCGCCGCGTGTTCTAGGGTCAGGCGAGCGCCTGGGCGACGCGGCGCACTTCGGCCTTACGGCCGGCGAGCAGCGCCTGCACGGGGGGAACGCCGAGACTGTCGTCGACCTCGAGCAGCCAGCGCATCGCCTGCTCGTCGGTGAAGCCGTCGTCGGAGAGCACGATCAACGTGCCGCGCAGCTCCGGGAGCGGGGCGCCGTCCTTGATGAACGCTGCGGGAACTTGCAGGGGGCCGTTGTCACGGCGAACAGCGAGGAGCTGCTTGTCGTCGACCAACTGACGCACGCGGCTCTGGCTGACGCCGAGCACCCGGACGAGGTCGGGGATGGACAGCCACTCTTGATCTGAGAACGTTTCGGTCACGGATCCAGCCTCCCATGATTCGCCAAGGTGGACAAACTCTCCTGACGCGATAGCGCGTGTTGACGCCCAGAACGGGGGCCAGCCTGATTGACTGGTCGAGAAACTGTGTCAGCACCGCTGCCGCACGCAATCGACGGGAGCGGAATGTCGGCACCAGCCAGCAGGAACAGTCCAGCCAGCAACAGCACCAACGGGAACGCATCGTCGCAGGGTGAGGGCCGCCACCGGCAGTCAACCGAGCGCCGGGGTCTGGGTATCTTGATCACCGTACCGCTCGTGCTGATCAGCACGATCGCGATCAGCCTGAACCTGGCGTCGCCCGCGGACGCCGCCGCCATCGCGAAGAAGCCGCTCAAGAGCAAGAGCATTCTGCCGTCCGCCGTGCCCTCGGATCTGGGCCGGCAGAGCGCCGCCACCGCCACGGCGCCGACCCAGTACCAGGTCGTCGAAGGCGACACCGTCAGCAGCGTGGCCGGACGTTTCGGCCTCTCCACCGCATCCGTGCTCGCCCTCAATGGGCTCGGCTGGTCCGCGATAATCTTCCCGGGCCAGATGCTGACCCTGGCCGGCCAGGCGCAACCGTCTGCGCCGGCGCCCGCGCCCGTCGCCGCGGAGATCACGCGCTACCTGATCCAGAGCGGGGACACCCTGTCCGGCATCGCCGCGGCGCACGGGCTCGCCCTCGACGCCTTGCTCCGTGCGAACGGACTCGACGCGAGCAGCATCATCTTCCCCGGGCAGGCCGTCGTCCTGCCGCCGGGGGGCGGCGCGTCCCCTCTCCCGAGCGAACCGACCGCGGCCACCGACACGGCCTCCGCTCCCCAGAACACTCCTGGCACGCACACGATCGTCACCGGTGAGACCATCGGCGCTGTGGCGTCCGCGGCGGGCGTCTCGGTGCAGTCCGTGCTCGAAGCCAACGGCCTCGGCTGGTCCAGCATCATCTACCCCGGGCAGGTCCTGGCCATCCCGTCCGAGTCGGCCCCCGCCGTGCCTTCGATGGAACCCGCGATCCTGATCGAGGCCGCCGTCCCCGCGCCGTCAGCGGCGCACGATGTGGTTACGCCCCTCAGCGAGGACATGCGCCGGCACGCGGCCACCATCATCGAGAGCGGGCGTCTGGCAGGCGCCGGCGACGCCGGCATCGTGATCGCGTTGGCCGCCGCCGCCCAGGAATCCGGCCTGCGCAATGTGACACACGGCGACCGCGATTCCCTCGGCCTCTTCCAGCAGCGGCCCAGCTCCGGCTGGGGAACCCCCGAGCAGGTCCTCGACCCGGTGCGAGCCAGCCTCGCCTTCTTCGGCGGCCCCGTGAACCCCAACCCCGGCATCACGCGCGGGCTGCTCGACGTCCCTGGGTGGGAGGCGATGACCGTGACCGAGGCCGCGCAGACCGTGCAGATCTCGGCCCACCCGAACCACTACGCCAAGTGGGAGACATCGGCCCGGGCGTGGTTGGCCGAACTCGGCTGACCTGCCGCTCGCATCCGGTCAGCCCTGAAAACTCTGACTTGCGAGTGTTCCAGCGCGAGGAACGGCGTGACAATCCCTAGACTCGACTAGTGAGCGATACCCCTAGCGATCCCATGGTCGGCCGTTTGATAGACGGCCGCTATCAGGTGCGCTCCCGGATCGCCCGCGGTGGCATGGCCACCGTGTATCTGGCGACCGACCTGCGACTCGAGCGCCGGGTCGCGATCAAAATCATGCACGGGCACCTCGCCGACGACAACACGTTCAAGGCCCGCTTCGTGCAGGAGGCCCGCTCGGCCGCCCGCCTCGCGCACCCCAACGTCGTGAACGTCTATGACCAGGGCCAGGACGCCGACATGGCCTACCTGGTCATGGAGTACCTGCCCGGCATCACCCTGCGCGATCTGCTCAAGGACTACGGCCGTCTCACCAGCGAGCAGACGATGGACATCCTTGAGGCGGTGCTCGCCGGTCTCGCCGCCGCGCACAAGGCGGGAATCGTGCACCGGGACCTCAAGCCGGAGAACGTTTTGCTGGCCGACGACGGGCGCATCAAGATCGGCGACTTCGGTCTGGCCCGCGCCGTGAACAACAACACGGCCACCGGTCAGGCTTTGCTCGGCACGATCGCCTACCTCTCCCCCGAACTCGTCACGCGGGGCATCGCGGATGCCCGCAGCGACATCTATGCACTCGGAATCATGACCTACGAGATGCTCACCGGCGAACAGCCCTATGTGGGCGAGGCACCCATGCAGATCGCCTACCAGCACGCGAACGACACCGTGCCCATGCCGAGCGTGCGGATACCCACGATTCCGCACGAGCTCGACGAACTGGTGCTCTGGGCCACCGCCCGCGATCCGGAGCAGCGCCCCCGGGACGCCCGGGTCATGCTCGACCAACTGCTCGACCTCGACAGGCTCGTGCGCCCGGCTCCCCCGGCGACCGGGCAATCCGCCACCATGGTGATGCCCGGCGGCGTGGCCGCAGCGGTCGCCGACGCCGACACCCAGATCCTCGGCGGAGCCCCACTCGTCCCGGCAGTTGCCGGTGTGGGAACCGCGGTCGCGACCCCCGCCGCGCTCCTGACCGACAAGTCCCGCAAGCGCAAGAACCGCGGATACTTCCTGTTCGCGTTGGTGCTCCTGCTCGCGGCCCTCGCCGGCGGAACCGGATGGTTCTTCGGCACCGGCCCCGGATCCGACGTCCCGATCCCCACCCTCATCTCGGCCTCACCCGAAGACGCCACCGCCCAGCTCACCGAGCTCGGCTTGGAGGCGGCGCTCAGCACCGAGTTCAGCGGCACCATACCGGCCGGGCTCGTGTCCAGCACCAACCCGGATCCGGGCATCCGAGTTGCGAAGGGCAGCACGGTCACGCTCCGGGTTTCCCAGGGTCCGCAGCCCATCGTCCTGCCCGCGCTGGCCGGGCTGACGGCCGACGCGGCGACTGCCACCGTGACCGAGCTGAAGGCCGGCATCGGCGCGACCGATTCCATCTTCGACGACACCGTGGAATCCGGCCTGGTCATCTCGGCCACCCGTGAACTCGACGGCGCAGACGTCTCCCAGGGCGGGGACTACTTCGAGGGCATGAACGTCAACCTGGTGCTCTCCCTCGGCTCCGTGCCGGACGTGTCCGGCGAATCCGTCGACGACGCAACGGCGATCCTGGGCGACCGGGGGCTGCTCGTCACGACCGGCGACGAGGTCTTCAGCGACTCGATCGCGGAGGGAGACGTCGTGAGCGCGGCGGCGGTGAACGAGGGGCCCGTGCGGGCCGGCGACACCTATGCCCTCACGACCTCCCTCGGCCCGAAGCCGGTCACGGTTCCGAACATCGTCGGCCTGCCCTGGAACGAGGGTAAGCAGGTGCTCACCGACCTGGGCTTCAAGCTGAGCTACAATCTCGGCGCGGATGCCATCGCGCCGCTCCTGAGCGTCGCGTCGACGGCCCCCGCGGCCGGCACCGACGCGCCCAAGAACAGCACCGTCACCCTCAAGCCGACCAACCCGTTCGGCTAGTCGGTCGCCACCGGGAGGGGCCCGGAACACCGCGGCCCCGCGCCGAACCGCGTGCGGGCACACGAAAGTGCCCGTTCCGGTCGAGAGTGACCGGTTTAGCGGGCACTCTCGACCGCAACGGGCACCTGAGTCTTGGTTCAGGCGTCAGACGTCAGGCGTTCGGCGTTCGGGGTCTGGGGTTCGGCCAGTGTTGCGGATCGGGCTAGCGGGCGGCGAGTTCTTCGGCGACCAGGAATGCCAGCTCGAGCGACTGCATGTGGTTGAGGCGCGGGTCACAGAGCGACTCGTACCGGGTCGCCAGTGCGGCCTCGTCGATGTGCTCCGATCCACCCAGGCACTCGGTGACGTCGTCACCGGTGAGTTCGACGTGGACGCCGCCCGGGTGCGTGCCGACGCTGCGGTGCGCCTCGAAGAAACCCCGCACCTCGTCGACGACGTCGTCGAAACGACGAGTCTTGTAGCCGGTGGGGGTGGTCACGCCGTTGCCGTGCATCGGGTCGGTGACCCACAGCGGCTTGGCCTCGCTGGCCTTGATGACCTCGAGCAGCGGGGGCAGGGCGTCGCGCACCTTGCCGGCACCCATCCGGGTGATGAAGGTGAGCCGACCCGGCTCGCGGTTCGGGTCGAGCTTGTCGACCAGGCGCAACATGTCATCGGTGGACGTGGTCGGGCCCAGCTTGACCCCGATCGGGTTGCGCACCCGGGAGAGGAAGTCGACGTGGGCGCCGTCGAGGTCGCGAGTGCGCTCCCCGATCCAGATGAAGTGCGCGGACGTGTTGTACGGCGTGCCCGTGCGGGAGTCGATCCGGGTCATCGGTCGCTCGTAGTCCATCAGCAGACCCTCGTGGCTGGTGTAGAACTCCGTGCGGCGCATGGCCTCGAAGTCGGCCCCGCAGGCGATCATGAACTTGATCGCGCGGTCGATCTCCTTGGCCACCTTCTCGTACCGCTGGTTGGCCGGGTTCGCCGCGAAGCCCTGGTTCCAGCTGTGCACCTGACGCAGGTCGGCGAAGCCGCCCTGCGTGAAGGCGCGGATGAGATTGAGGGTGGAGGCTGCCGTGTGGTATCCCTTGACCAGGCGGGCCGGGTCGGCCTCCCGCGATTCGGGGGTGAAGTCGTACCCGTTGACGATGTCGCCGCGGTAGGCCGGCAGGGTGACGCCGCCCCGGGTCTCGAAGTCGCTGGAGCGCGGCTTGGCGAACTGGCCGGCCATCCGGCCCATCTTGATCACGGGCATCGACGCGCCGTAGGTCAGCACGACGGCCATCTGCAGCACGGTCTTGACCCGGTTCCGGATTTGCTCCGCGGTGGCACCGCTGAAGGTTTCGGCGCAGTCGCCGCCCTGCAGTAGGAAGGCGTGGCCGCCGGCAGCCTCGGCGAGCCGGTTCCGCAGAATATCGACCTCACCGGCGAAGACGAGCGGAGGCTGCGTCGACAATTCGGCGGATGCGGCGGCCACCGCATCCGCGTCGGGCCAGGTCGGCTGCTGCTTGATCGGGAGGGTGCGCCAATAGTCCAGACCGGCAACCACAGATCGATCTGCGAGGACGACGGGTTCGGTGGGGTCTACCACGGGACTATTCCTTTTTTCTCTGGTCCGGCGCGGAATACACCGCAAGCCGGGCTGTTTCTGTGGGAACCTGACGGCTCCTGGGCAACCGTCTGATTCTATCGGATCAGGCTGGCCCGCTTTTCTTTCACACTGGTCGCGTACACGTCCACGTACTCCTGCCGGCTCAGCGCCTGCAGCTCGTACATCAGCTCGTCGGTCACCGATCGAAGCACGAACCGGTCGCCCTCCATGCCATCGAACCGGCTGAAGTCGAGGGGTTTGCCAATCACGATGCCGATCCGGCGCACCTTCGGGATGCGGGTACCCGTCGGCATGGCCTTCTCCGTGTCGATCATGGCCACGGGGATGACCGGGACCTCCGCCTCGAGCAGCATGCGCGCCACACCCGTGCGGCCCCGGTACATCTTCGCGTCGGGGCTGCGGGTGCCCTCAGGGTAGATGCCGAGCACGCCGCCGGAACCCAGCACCCGCAGGCCGGTGTTGAGGGAATCCTCGGACGCCTTACCACCCGACCGGTCGATCGGCAGTTGCCCGGTGGCCTTGAAGAACTGGCGTGTCGCCCACCCCTTGAGGCCCTTGCCCGTGAAGTACTCGCTCTTGGCGAGGAAGACGACCCGCCGCGACACGACCAACGGCAGGAACACCGAATCGATGAACGACAAGTGGTTGCTCGCAAGGATCACACCACCCTCTTTGGGGATGTTCTCGAGCCCGACCACCCAGGGCCGGAAGACAGCCAGCAGCAGAGGGCCGATGACAATGTTTTTCATGAGCCAGTAGAACATCGTTGCTCCCTCGGTAACCCGAAAAGCCTACTGTGCGAAAACGTGTTTCCGCGCCAGGTCGGCCGCGCCGACCACACCGGCGTCGTTGACGAGCTGCGCGATCGCGAATTCGGCCTCGGGGTGAAAGCCCCTGGCGGGCAGGTTTTCGAGGTAGGCGGCGCGGATCGGTTCGAGCAGCAGCTCGCCGGCGGCGGCGACTCCCCCGCCGAAAACGAAGATTTGCGGGTCGAGCACGGCCGCGAGACTCGAGCAGGCCTGACCGAGCGAGCCGCCCAGCTGCCTCAGGGCGGCCAGGGCGCCGTTGTCGCCCTCCTGGATCAGTCGACCGACATCCTTACCGGTCAGCTTGCCCTTGCGATCACGGGCGGCGGCGAGGCCGAGGCCGATTCCGCCGGCATCCGCCAGCTCGGTGGCAATCCGGAGGAGTGCGCGGCCCGAGCCGTACTGCTCGATGCAGCCGTGCGCACCGCAGCCGCAGAGCCGACCGCCCGGCACCACGCGCAGGTGCCCGAGCTCGGCGGCGCAGCCGAAGCCGCCGCGGAAGAGGTGGTTGTCGGCGACGATCGCCCCGCCCACGCCGGTGCCGATGGTGAGGGTGACCATGTCGGTGTAGCCGCGGCCGGCACCGAAGGTGAACTCCGCCCAGCCGGCGGCGTTCGCGTCGTTCTCGATCAGGATCGGAAGGTCGAGGCGGGCCTCGAGGGTGGCCCGAAGCGGTTCGTGACGCCAGTTGACGTTGGGCCCGTAGTACACGGTGGACTGCGCGGCGTCGATGAAGCCGGCGGCGGCGATCCCGGCCGCCACGACATCCTCACCCTCGGAGAGTTCCGTGATCATGTCGACCACGGCGTCTTCGATCCCGCGCGGATCGCTCGCGGTGGTCGGGCGTCGATCCGAGCGGATGATCGTTCCAGACTCGTCGACCAGGGCCGCGGCGATTTTTGTGCCGCCGATGTCGATACCAATGGCGTGCACAGCGGACTTCTTTCGTCGATGGATGAAGCGGAGCGCTCTGCGAGGCGAAACAACGAAGCCCGTGCGTCCCCCTAGAGTGTAGTGAATCAAGACACGGCCAGGCGAAACGGCTGCTTCCACGAACCGACGTGGATAGAGTGGGGCAAATCGCCCGCCCGGTACCAGAGGAGTTACCGTGAAACAGTACGATCTGCCCGCAATCGTTCCCGCAGACCCGCAAGCCAATGTCACCGATCTCCTGGTCGGACGCCTGACGGCGACGCCCGACTCCGTGCTGTTCTCACTGCCGAGAAACGGAGTCTGGTCCCCCGTCACCACGACGGAGTTCCACGCCCAGGTCATCGCCCTGGCCAAGGGACTCGTCGCAGCTGGAATCCAGCCCGGCGACAAGATCGGCCTGATGTGCAAGACCCGGTACGAGTGGACGCTGATCGACTTCGCCACCTGGTTCGCCGGTGGCGTACTCGTCCCCGTCTACGAGACCAGCTCGCCCACCCAGATCCAGTGGATCCTGGGTGATTCCGACGCAGCGGCGGTCATCGTCGAAACCGCCGAGCATTTCTCACGCTTCGACGAGGTGCACCCCGAGCTCGGCACCGTGCAGAAGGTCTGGCAGATCGATCTGGGTGACCTCGACAAGCTCGCGGCCGCCGGCACCGACGTGACGGATGCCGAAATCGAGCGCCGCCGCTCCCTCGCCGTGGGTTCGGACATCGCCACCCTGATCTACACCTCGGGTTCCACCGGCCGACCCAAGGGCTGTGTGCTCACCCACTCCAACTTCGTCGAGACATCCCGTAACTCGGCAGTGGCCTTGACAGAGGTCCTCACCGATGCGAACGGCGCGTCCACGCTGCTGTTCATCACCACCGCGCACGTCTTCGCCCGGTTCATCTCGGTGCTCTGCGTGCACGCCGGAGTGCGCGTCGGACACCAGCCCGACACCCGCAAACTGCTGGAATCGCTCGGCACCTTCAAGCCCACCTTCCTGCTCGCGGTGCCGCGGGTGTTCGAGAAGGTCTACAACTCCGCCGAGCAGAAGGCGCTGACCGCCGGTCGAGGCAAGATCTTCGAAACGGCCGCCCAGGTTGCCGTCGACCACTCGATGCTGATCGATCAGGGCAAGAGTGTCCCGCTGATGCTCAAGCTCAAGTTCACACTCTTCGACCGTCTGGTCTACAGCAAGTTGCGGGCCGCAATGGGCGGAAACGTGAAGTACGCCGTCTCCGGTTCCGCTCCCCTCGGCATGCACCTGGGCCACTTCTACCACAGCCTGGGAATCAAGATCCTGGAAGGCTACGGCCTCACCGAGACCACCGCGCCGACGACCGTCGGCCTGGCCACCAAGTTCAAGATCGGCACCGTGGGTCCGCCTCTTCCCGGCGTCTCGGTGCGCGTCCTCGACGACGGCGAGATCGAGGTCAAGGGCGTCAACGTCTTCAAGGAGTATTGGAAGAATCCCGAGGCCACCGCGGCCACCTTCCACGACGGCTGGCTCCGCACCGGTGACATCGGCGCCATGGACGGCGATGGCTTCCTCACCATCACCGGGCGCAAGAAGGAGATCATCGTCACCGCCGGCGGCAAGAACGTCGCCCCAGCCGCGCTGGAAGACCCGATCCGATCCAACCCGCTGATCGGCCAGGTGGTCGTCGTCGGCGATCGCAAGCCGTTCATCGCCGCGCTGGTCACGCTCGACCCCGACATGCTCGCGGTCTGGTTGAACAACAACGGTGAGGATGCGGGCATGACGCTGGCCGAGGCATCCGTCAACCCCAAGGTGCTCGCCGAGGTGCAGCGTGCCATCGACCACGCCAACGACCATGTGTCCCGGGCGGAGTCGATCCGCAAGTTCACGGTGCTGACAACCGAGCTGACCGAGGCTGCCGGGTACCTGACCCCGAAGCTGAGCATCAAGCGGGATGTCATCCTGCAGGACTTCGCCGATCAGATCGAGGCGATGTACGCGGGCGCCCCGGTGACGGGGACGAACCCGGTCACCAGCTAGAGCGCGGCGAAAACCAGCCCTGCCCCCGGCCTCCACGCGACGCCGGGGGCTCATGCGCGCCGTTCCGCGGTGGTGTTCCGGGACGGCGTCCAACCAATTCGACGGAGATTGTGGCCTCAAAGCCGGTTTTCGGCCGGTTTGGCCCCGTTTTGGACACAATCTCCGTCGAATTCGCCCGGGACTCACCGCCCGCTGCCGTCAGGACTTCCCTTGGTCGGAAACAGGTCGATCTGGTCAGAACCAGGTCGACTCGCGAACCTCTTTCATGGCCGCCCGCCGGTTCTCCTTGTCGAGGCGGTCCAGGTAGAGCAGGCCGTCCAGGTGGTCGGTCTCGTGCTGTAGGGCCTGGGCCATGATCCCGGTGCCGGATAGTTCGACCGCCGCACCGTCGAGGTCGACCCCGGTCACCCGGGCGAACGGATACCGCTTGGTGGGATACCAGAGTCCCGGCACCGACAGGCAGCCCTCGTCGACAAGCTCGGGCTCCCCCGATACCTCCACGAGCACCGGGTTGAGGATGTACCCGATCTCACCATCGACGTTGTAGCTGAAGGCCCGCAGGTTCACGCCGATCTGGGAGGCCGCGACGCCGGCCCGGCCGGGTAGGCGCACGCTGTCGACCAGGTCATCGACCAGGCCCCTCACCCGGGCGTCGATGGTGCCGATCGGGTCGGAGACGGTTTTGAGGACGGGATCTCCGAAGAGACGGATCTGGCGCTCGGGCAAGGGTGACTCCAAGTCATGGATGCGGTGGTGTGAGGTGTCTGATCGGGTCAGATGCCGCGGTCGGCCGGCAGACCCTCGACGACGACGGCCGCAAGGGTGCGTGCCGCCAGCCGGGTGATGGGCTTCAGATCGTCGAAGGAGATGACGCTGCCCGCGGCGAGCTGCGGGTCCCAGGGAATGCGCACGATCTCACGCACCCGCGAGCGGAAGTGCGATTCGATCTCCTCCAGCTTCACCAGGTTCGTGCCCTGCGTTGCGGTGTTGAGCGCGACGACCGCGTTGCGGACCAGGTCACCGTAGCCGTTGGCTTCGAGCCAGGTCAGCGTCTCGGATGCCAACCGGGCCTCGTCGATGCTGCCCCCGGAGACGATGACGATCGAATCGGCACGCTGCAGGGTGGCGCGCATGACTGAGTGCACGATTCCGGTGCCGCAGTCCGTGAGCATGATCGAGTAGTACCGTGCGGCCAGGTCGGCGACGACGTTGTAGTCGTCCTCGTCGAACGCCTCGGACAGGAGCGGGTCGGTGTCGGAGGCGAGGATGTCGAGCCGGGTGGCGTCGCGGGAGACCAGCGTGGAGAAATCGGTGTAGCCGCCGATCGAGGCGGCTTTCGTGACGACGTCGCGCACGGTGGACCGGGTCTGCTTCGTGACCCGCTCGGAGAGGGTGCCACGGTCGGGGTTCGCGTCGACGGCGATGATGCGGTCGTCGCGGGCGTCGGCCAGTGCCATTCCGAGCAGCGCGGTGACCGTGGTCTTGCCGACCCCGCCCTTGCGGGTGAGGATCGGCACGAAGCGGGTCCCACCCTCGAACTCTTGACGGATGCGCTCGTCGAGGTGTTTGTGGGCGCGAACCTGGGCCGAGTCGCCGAGGTTGACCAGGTGCAGGGTCGCCGCGAAGACAAAACTGTTCCAGGCTCCGCGGGGCGGGGGCTTGGTGCGGCGGTTCACGGCCAGTAGACGGTCGGGGGTGAGCATCGCGGCAGACTCCGGCGCCGAACCGCCAGCCGGGCGCAGCCTCTCCCGGCGGGACTGCAGGGAGGCCTCGCTCGCGGCCGGACCGGTCGGAGCCCGGACCGCCCCCGTTCCGCTTGTGAACGACCGATCGGGACGGGAGACGGCCGGGGTGCTGATCTCGATCGTGTGCGTGGCGGGGCGGTTCAGGTTCTCCGGCAGGGCCGCCGCCAGGTTCACAATCGTGTGCGGCGGCAGTTCGCTGTGGTACTCGTCCCCCGGCTGGGTGCGGGGCTCCGAGGAGGCGTCCGGATCGGTCGCATCGGTGCCTGTGCGCTCATCTGACAAAAAGATCAATCCCTTCGTCGATAGATCGCACCAAGCCTAGCGTGGGCGCACCACCACGAGCAGATCGCCGGCGTCGACCTGCTGGGTCCGCGGCACCGCCACCCGTTCGACGTGTCCTGTGATGGGCGAGGTGATCGCGGCCTCCATCTTCATGGCCTCGATCGAGGCGACGGCCTGCCCGGCCTCGACCGCGTCACCCTCCTCGACCTTGAGGGTGACCACCCCGGAGAACGGCGCGGCGATCTGGCCCGGCAGGTTCGCATCCGCTTTCTCGGCGACCTTGGTGCTGACCGTGATGCTGCGGTCGCGCACGAAAACGGGCCGGAGCTGGCCGTTCAACGTCGTCATGACGGTGCGCATGCCCTTCTCGTCGGCCTCGCCGATGGCCTCGAGCCCGACGTACAGGCGCACGCCCTTGTCGATCTCGACGGCGTGCTCGATGCCCTGCTGCAGACCGTTGAGGTAGTCCACCGTGTCGAGCACGGACAGGTCGCCGAAGAGTTCCCGGATCTGCTCGAACTGGCGCGTGGGCGCCGGGAAGAGCAGTTGGTTCAGCATCATTCGGCAGGTGAGGCTGTCGCCGCCCAGGGCCACGCGTTCCTCTTGCGTGAGCTCGGTGATCCCGACGCGCACGGTGCGCCCGGCGAGCACCTTGCTGCGGAAGGGCTCGGGCCAGCCGCCGGGCAGGTCGCCCAGCTCCCCCGCCATGAACCCGATCACGGAGTCGGGCACATCGTAATTGCCCGGGTTCTCGGCGAAGTCGGCCGGGTCGGCCCGCACAGCGGCGAGGTAGAGGGCGAGATCGCCGACCACCTTGGAGGACGGCGTCACCTTCGGCACCCGGCCGAGGATGTCGTTGGCCGCGGCGTACATGTCCTCGATCAGTTCGAAGTCGTCGGCGAGGCCGAGGGCGACCGCCTGCGTACGCAGGTTGGACAGCTGACCGCCGGGGATCTCGTGCTTGTAGACGCGACCGGTGGGCGCGCGCAGGCCGGATTCGAAGGGGTGGTAGACCCGGCGCACGTCTTCCCAGTAGGGCTCGAGGTCGCAGACAGCCTGCAGGGAGATGCCCGTGTCGCGGTCGGTGTGGGCGAGCGCGGCGACGAGGGACGACGCTGACGGCTGGCTGGTGGTGCCGGCCATCGGGGCACTGGCCACGTCGACCGCGTCGGCACCGGCCCGACTGGCCGCCAGCAGCGTCGCGAGCTGGCCGCCCGGGGTGTCGTGCGTGTGCACGTGCACCGGGAGGTCGAAGCGTTCCCGCAGGGCGGTGACGAGCTTCTCGGCCGCGGCGGGGCGCAGTAGGCCGGCCATGTCCTTGATCGCAAGGATGTGCGCGCCGGATTCCACGATCTGCTCGGCGAGCCGGAGGTAATAGTCGAGGGTGTAGAGCTCCTCGGCCGGATCGAGCAGGTCACCGGTGTAGCAGAGTGCGACCTCGGCGATGGAGGACCCCGTCGCCAGGACGGCGTCGATGGCCGGTCGCATCTGCGAGACGTCGTTGAGGGCGTCGAAGATGCGGAAGATGTCGACGCCGGTCTTGGCGGCCTCGCGCACGAACGCATCGGTCACCTCGGTCGGGTACGGGGTGTAGCCGACCGTGTTGCGGCCACGGAGCAGCATCTGCACGTTGATGTTCGGCAGGGCCTCCCGCAGCGACGCCAGACGCTCCCACGGGTCTTCGCCGAGGAAGCGCAGCGCCACGTCATAGGTGGCGCCGCCCCAGGCCTCGATCGAGAGCAGCTCCGGGGTCATCCGGGCCACGTATGGGGCCACGGCGACGAGGTCGCGGGTGCGCACCCGGGTCGCCAGCAGCGACTGGTGGGCGTCGCGGAAAGTGGTGTCCGTCACGGCCAGGGCGGTCTGGGCGCGCAGGTCGGCGGCGAAGCCGGCCGGGCCGAGCAGTTGGAGCCGCTGGCGGGATCCGGCCGGGGCCGGCACGGACAGGTCGAGCTTCGGCAGCTTCTCGGCCGGGTTCAGCAGGGTCAGTGGCACGCCGTTGGGCTTGTTGACGGTCACATCGGCGAGCCAGTTGAGGATCTTCGTGCCACGGTCCTTCGAGGCCCGACCGCGCAGCAGCTCCGGGCGCTCGTCGATGAAGGAGGTGCTCAGGTTGCCGGACACGAAGTCCGGGTCGTCCAGCACGGCCTGCAGGAACGAGACGTTCGTGGACACGCCGCGAATACGGAACTCGGCCAGGGCGCGCTTGGAGCGGGTCACGGCGGCAGGGAAGTCCCGACCGCGGCAGGTGAGCTTGGCGAGCATCGAGTCGAAGTGCGGGCTGATCTGGGCGCCGGGGTTGATCGTGCCGCCGTCGAGCCGGATGCCGGCACCGCCGGGCGAACGGTAGGTGGTGATCTTGCCGGTGTCCGGGCGGAACCCCATGGTCGGATCCTCGGTGGTGATCCGGCACTGCAGGGCCGCCCCGCGCAACACGATCTTGTCCTGCGTGAGTTCGAGCTCGCGGAGAGTCTGGCCCGCGGCGATGCGGATCTGGGACTGGACGAGGTCGACATCCGTCACCTCTTCGGTCACGGTGTGCTCGACCTGAATGCGCGGGTTCATTTCGATGAAGACGTGCTGGCCGGCGCGTTCGCCGACCGTGTCGAGTAGGAACTCGACCGTGCCCGCGTTGACGTAGCCAATCGAGCGCGCGAACGCGACGGCGTCGGCGTAGAGGCGCTGACGGATCTCGTCGGAGAGATTCGGCGCCGGGGCGATCTCGATCACCTTCTGGTGGCGGCGCTGCACGGAGCAGTCGCGCTCGAACAGGTGCACGGTCTCGCCGGACGCGTCGGCCAGGATCTGCACCTCGATGTGGCGGGGCCGCAGCACGGCCTGCTCGAGGAACATGGTCGAGTCGCCGAAGGCGCTGTCTGCCTCGCGCATGGCTTCCTCGAGGGAGCCGCGCAATTCGCTCATCTGCGCCACGCGGCGCATGCCGCGTCCGCCGCCGCCGGCGACGGCCTTGGCGAAGATCGGGAACCCGATGCCTTCGGCCGCGGCGATCAGCTCCTCGACGTCGCGCGACGGAGCGCTGGACCCCAGCACCGGAACGCCCGCCGCGATGGCGTGCTCCTTGGCGGTGACCTTGTTGCCGGCCATTTCGAGCACGTGCTCGCCCGGGCCGATGAAGGTGATGCCGGCCTGGCGGGCCGCCAGGGCCAGCTCAGGGTTCTCCGACAGGAAGCCGTAACCGGGGTAGATGGCGTCGGCCCCGCTCTCCTTGGCGACCCGGATGATCTCGCTCACGGTGAGATAGGCACGCACCGGATGTCCCGGCTCGCCGATCTGGTACGCCTCGTCGGCCTTCAGGCGGTGCAGGGAGTTGCGGTCCTCAAAGGGGAACACGGCCACGGTTTTGGCACCCAGCTCATAGGCCGCCCGAAAAGCCCGAATCGCGATTTCCCCGCGGTTGGCAACAAGAATTTTCCTGAACATGCAGACCTTTCAAGCGTGACGCCGCGCGCAGCTGACGGTTAGGTTCTCCAAGACTAGTGAAGGTAACGTATCTACTTGTGCACGTACTAAGCGTTAGCTCCCTCAAGGGAGGAGTAGGAAAGACCACAGTGACCCTGGGTCTGGCGTCTGCTGCCTTCGCCCGCGGCGTGCGAACCCTGGTTGTGGACATTGATCCGCAGTCGGATGTTTCAACCGGCATGGATATCGAGGTCACCGGCCACCTCAACATCGCCGATGTGCTCGCCTCTCCCAAGGAGAAGGTCGTGCGCGCGGCCATCGTTCCCAGCGGCTGGACGCGCGGCCGCCCCGGCACCATCGACGTGATGATCGGCAGCCCGTCGGCCATCAATTTCGACGGGCCGCACCCCAGCATCCGTGACATCTGGAAGCTGGAAGAGGCGCTCTCGACAGTCGAAAAAGACTACGACCTGGTTCTGATCGACTGCGCGCCGTCCCTGAACGCCCTCACCCGCACGGCGTGGGCGGCCAGCGACCGGGTCGCCGTGGTCACCGAACCCGGCCTGTTCTCCGTCGCCGCGGCCGACCGCGCGCTCCGGGCGATCGAGGAGATCCGCCGCGGACTGAGCCCCCGGCTGCAGCCGCTCGGCATCATCGTCAACCGTGCCCGAGTGGCGTCGCTCGAGCACCAGTTCCGGATCAAGGAGCTGCGCGACATGTTCGGGCCGCTCGTCCTCAGCCCCCAGCTGCCGGAGCGCACCTCCCTGCAGCAGGCGCAGGGCGCGGCGAAGCCCCTGCACACGTGGCCCGGCGACAGCGCCCAAGAGATGGCGCGCTATTTCGACCAACTTCTCGAACGCGTGCTTCGCACGGCCCGCATCGGCGAGTACGCCGAACAGCGCTAGCCGACGGCCGAGAGGCGCGCCGGCTGACAGCTACGACGGCTCACGGCGGGACGCCGGCAGCCCCTAGGAGACTTTGCGGTTTCCGCGGCGCACGGACAACTCGTCCGACGGGTCGACCGGAAGGGTTTCCAGTTCGACCAGGCTCGTCTCCACCTCGCGGAGCACCTTGCCCACGGCGATGCCGAACACTCCCTGACCCCGGCTGACGAGGTCGATGACCTCATCGTCGGAGGTGCACAGGTAGACACTGGCGCCGTCGCTCATCAGAGTGGTCTGGGCAAGGTCGCTGACCCCCGACTCACGCAACTGGTTCACGGCGGTGCGGATCTGCTGCAGGGAGATGCCGGTGTCGAGGAGCCGCTTGACCAGTTTCAGAACCAGGATGTCTCGGAAACCGTAGAGACGCTGGGAACCGGAGCCGGCAGCGCCGCGAACGGTGGGCTGGACCAGCTCGGTGCGAGCCCAGTAGTCGAGTTGACGGTAGCTGATCCCGGCGGCCCGGGCCGCCACGGCGCCACGGTAGCCGGAGTTGTCGTCGAGCTCGGGCATCCCGTCGGTGAAGAGAAGGCCGAGACCGTAGCGCGAGGCATCGTCACGCTGATTCAGCTCGCTCATACGATGGCCTCTCGGGGGATGGATCTGCGATACGGATGGTCGCTCCGTCTACGCTACCGACGGGGACCGTTCTGATCAACGACATCCGGTCGAGAAAATCGGCGTGTCGGACACGTCTACTTGGTCAGGCGCCCCAGAGCCGAACGGATCAGGCTGCCGCGGATCACTTCGAGCTGGCCGGCGATCTCGACCGCCATCTCGGCCGCCTTCGCCCGGCTCGAGGCGTCTTTGCGACGCGAGAGCGGCACCAAGGCGCTCTCGATCAGGCCGAGCTCGCGTTCGGCCGCGCCGCGGAAGCCGCGCAGGTGGCGCGGCTCGATGCCGCTGCGCTGCAGCTCGACCAGGGCCCGCAGCACGCTGAGGGCATCGTCGCCGTAGAAATCGGCCGGCAGGATGATCGACGCGGAGACGGCGTCGTGCAGCAGCATCGCGGATGCACCGGCTTCACGCAGCAGCTCGTCGCGGTCCAGCCGGCGGGCGTTCGTCAGCATCGACGGTCCGGGCGTCACTCCGCCCGGCAGAGTCGGCGAGAGGCCCGCGTCGAGGTCGTCCAGGTAGCCCCGGATGACCTTCAGTGGAAGGTAGTGATCGCGCTGCATGGACAGAACCAGGCGAAGCCGGTCCAGGTCGCCGGCGCAGAACTTGCGGTAGCCGGATTCCGTGCGCGCCGGGGCCACCAGTCGCTGTTCCTCCAGAAACCGGAGCTTCGAGGGGGTGAGGTCCGGGAACTCCGGCGTGAGCCGGGCAAGCACCTGTCCGATGCTGAGCAGTGACGTCGCGCCCGGCGCTCTGGCTTGGGCGGCGGACGCGGGCACTACTCGCTCGCCAGAAGCTTGAGGTCGTGCCGCGAGGCGTAGAACGTCAGCCGGAACTTGCCGACCTGGACTTCGGCGCCGTCGTGAAGCATGGCGGTATCGATACGGACCCCGTCGAAATAGGTTCCGTTGAGGGACACCAGGTCTTTCACGTCGAACTTGGTTCCGCGGCGCAGGAACTCAGCGTGCCGACGGGAGACCGTGACGTCATCGAGGAAGATGTCCGCATGGGGATGACGACCCACCGTCGTGACGTCCGCGTCCAACAGGAACCGGGCGCCGGAGTTCGGGCCCCGCCGAACAATGAGCAGAGCCGATCCGGACGGGAGAGCCGCGATGGCTTCCTGCTCCTCGGCCGTGACATCGCCGTCGAGCGACGCCAGCTGGGCAGCGAATTCCTGCCCGAACGTCATCGTCGTGTCGGTGTTGGAATAGTTATCGGGCGCTGCTTTGCGCTGGGGTTCATTCGTCTTTTTGGAATCAATCACCGTGCACCTCCTACCTCTCCAGCGTATCGGATGGAATGGGTCGAATTGCCCGCGGAATGCGAATCACCCTGGCTGTCTCGACGGCGTAGATTATGCCCGCCCACCAGTAAAGAAACGCTCCCCAGATGCCGAAGGCCCAGCCCACCGGGAGCGACCACCAGGACACCGCGGGGAAGGCTTCCCCCAGCATGATCATCGGCAGGGCGTAGAACAGGCAGAAAGTGGCGACCTTGCCGAGCTGATGCACGGGCAGCGGCCCGAATCCGAAGTTCGCGAGGATGACCCCGAGACCGAGCAGGAACACGTCCCGCCCCACGATGACCAGGACGATCCACCAGGGCACCAGGTCACGCCAGGCCAGTCCCACCAGGGCCGCGAAAATGTACAGCCGGTCGGCGGCCGGGTCGAGGAGCTGGCCGAGACGGGTGATCTGGCGGAACCGACGGGCCAGGTAGCCGTCGAGGAAGTCGGTGAGGCTGGCGACCGCCAGGACCAGGAGCGCCCAGGCATCCTCTCCCCGAACCAGCAGGACCAGGAAGACCGGCACCAGCGCCAGGCGCAGCATGCTGAGCAGATTGGGCAGGGTGATCACTTTCGAGCTGACGCCGCTTCCCTCTGCCCCTGTCACAATCCCCGAGTCTACCGACGCGGCGGGCGAACCGGATTGCGGCTCCATCACTGTCCCGATGCCCGTTTTCGCGCCTTGTCGGCGCGCTTGTCGGGCCTCTCCGGTGCGTCCTGCTCCGTCTGGCTGCGGCTGCGGCCGCGTTCCACGCTGCGCCGGAGTGCCTCCATCAGGTCGAGGACCTCTCCCTCCCCCTCCACGTCCGTTCCGGGTTCCCGCCCGAACGTGAGATCGGTGTCGACGGCGTCGCCCGCGGCGAGCTTCGCCTCGAGCAGTTCCCGGAGCTGGTCCTGGTAGTCGTCGCGGAAGTCCTGCGGCGAGAAGTCGGCGGCGAAGGAGTCGACCAGCGCGGCCGAGAGCTCCAGCTCCTGGGCGGAGATACGCACGGATTCCCCGAGTACCGGGAAGTCGACGGCCCGCACCTCGTCGCCCCAGAGCAGCGACTGCAGCAACAGCACGTCCCCGCGCACCCGGAGGGCACCGAGGCGGGTCTTCTGCCGCAGGGCGAACCGCACGATAGCCGTGCGGTCGGTCGCTTCGAGCGCCCGCCGCAGGAGGACGTAGGCCTTGGGCGAGCCGGAGGGTTCGAGGAAGTAACTGCGCTCGAACATGATCGGGTCGAGTTGCTCGCTCGGCACGAACTCGACGACCTCGATCTCGCGGCCTCTCTCGGCCGGCAGCGTGCGCAGATCCTCGTCGGTGATGACGACCGTCTTGTCGCCGCTGTCCCAGGCCTTGTCGATGTGCGCGTAGTCGACGACCCGGCCGCAGCGCTCGCATCGTCGCTGGTAGCGGATGCGCCCGCCGTCGGCATCGTGCACCTGATGCAGGGCGACGTCGTGGTCCTCGGTGGCGCTATAGACCTTGACGGGCACATTGACCAGTCCAAAGGTGATCGCGCCCTTCCAAATGGATCTCATCCCTCCAGTAGACACCTGGAGCGCGAAAGGGACTAGGCGCAGTGTGGCCGCGAGAGCATGCTGGTGCCATGAACGCGAGGCCGGACTCCCTGGACTCCCGCCAGGTCGTCACCGTCGGCGGCCACCGCATCACGCTCACCCACCTCGACAAGGTGCTCTACCCCGAGTCGGGGACCACGAAGGCTGACGTTCTCGGCTACTACGCGTCCATCGCCGACCTGATGATCCCGCACATCGCGAACCGGGCGGCGACCCGGAAGAGGTGGGTGCACGGCGTGGGCACCCGAGACGAACCCGGACACGTCTTCTTTCAGAAGAACCTGGACCAGTCGACGCCGAGCTGGGTGAAGCGCCGGACAATCGCGCATTCGAACCATACGAACGAGTACCCGCTGGTCAACGACCTGGCGACGTTGACCTGGCTGGCGCAGATCTCGGCCCTGGAAATCCACGTCCCGCAGTGGCAGTTCGGCCGCGGCGGGACCCCGCGCAACCCCGACCGGCTCGTGCTCGACCTCGACCCGGGGGACGGCGTCACCCTCGACGAGTGCGCGGAGGTCGCCCGACTGGCTCGGGCCATCCTGCGGGACATGGGCCTGGACCCGCTGCCGGTCACCAGTGGGTCGAAGGGCATCCACCTCTACGCCCCGCTGGACCTCACGCACACCTCGGACCAGGTCTCCCAGGTGGCCCGCGAGCTGGCCCGGGCGCTCGAGGCGGACCATCCGGACCTCATCGTCAGCGATATGAAGAAGGCGCTGCGGCCGGGCCGGGTCTTCATCGACTGGAGCCAGAACAGCGCAAGCAAGACGACCATCGCCCCGTATTCGCTGCGCGGGACGCTGCATCCGATGGTGGCCATGCCGCGCACGTGGCGGGAGCTGGCCTCCCCCGGGCTCGCACAGGTCGACTACAAGCAGGCGATGCACCGGGTGCAGCGCAGCGGGGACCCGCTGGCCGGCCTGCTCGAGGCACATACCGGCCGGGGCGCCACGGATACCGGTGCCACCGGTGCCGGGCAAGGCGCGGGCGCGCTCGCCGTCTATCTCGGAAAACGAGACGCCTCCCGCACACCGGAGCCGATGCCGACGGGTGCGCCGGCGGCTTCGGCCGGGCGGTCGTTCGTCATCCAGGAGCACCACGCCCGCAACCTGCACTTCGATTTCCGACTCGAGCATGACGGGGTGCTGGCGTCGTGGGCGCTGCCGCGCGGCGTGCCGACCGATCCGGCCAAGAACCGGCTCGCCGTGCGCACCGAGGACCATCCGCTCGAATACGGCGCGTTCCAGGGCGAGATTCCGACCGGCGAATACGGGGCCGGCACCGTGAGCATCTGGGACCAGGGCCGCTACGACCTGGAGAAGTGGCGGGACGAGGAGGTGATCGCCGTGCTGCACGGCGAACCGGGCGGCGGGCTCGGCGGCACGCGGCGCTTCGCACTGATCCGCACGGAAAGCACGGGCGGGGCAGACCGGAACTGGCTGATCCACCTGATGAAGACGAAACCGGCCCGGCGGGCCGGCGATGTGGGTGGCCGATACGTGGGTGGCGGATACGTCGGGACCGGGACCGGTGCCGGGGCGGATGCGGCCGCCGGCTCGGGCCGGGCGGGCGGCGGGTCCGCGGACCGCCCGCGATACAAGCCCATGCTGGCGACTCTCGGTTCGATCGCCGACCTGCCCGAGGACGACGCCTGGACCTACGAGATGAAGTGGGACGGCATCCGTGCGCTCGCGTACGTCACGGTCGACGATCCGGAGCAGGCCGTGCGCCTGTTCACCCGCAACGGCAACGACGTCACGCACGCGTACCCCGAACTGGTGCGGGCATTGC
This sequence comes from Cryobacterium sp. TMT3-29-2, assembly GCF_004564305.1. Lineage (NCBI taxonomy): Bacteria > Bacillati > Actinomycetota > Actinomycetes > Micrococcales > Microbacteriaceae > Cryobacterium > Cryobacterium sp. TMT3-29-2. The sequence continues at coordinate 16,538 of NZ_SOGK01000025.1, read as the reverse complement.
CGGCGGCGGTGTCCGCCGGCTCGGCGGTACTCGACGGGGAGATCGTCGCCCCCGGCGCCGGCGGGCGGCCCGACTTCGGCCTGCTGCAGACGCGGCTGGGGCTGACCGATCGCCGGCAGATCGAGGCGGCGGCGGCAACCACCCCGGTGCGGTTCCTGGTCTTCGACGTGCTCGAGCGCGACGGTGAGCCGCTGCTCGATCTGGCGTACACGGCGCGGCGCCGGGTGCTCGAGGAGGTTGTCGCCGGTGCTGGTGCTGGTGCGGTGCAGGTGCCGCCGGTCTTCATGGGCGCCCCCGCCCGCGCAGTCGCGGCGAGCAGCGCCCTCGGCCTCGAGGGGATCGTCGCCAAGACCCGGGAGGGACGCTACGAGGCCGGTCGGCGGTCCCGGTCGTGGATCAAGGTCAAGCACCATCGCGCCCAGGACGCGGTGATCGGCGGGTGGCGTCCGGGCAACGGGCGCCGACAGGACACCGTGGGCTCGCTGCTGCTGGGGATCCCGGACGGCGATGCGCTGATTTACATCGGCCGGGTGGGCTCCGGGTTCCGGGACGTGGACCTCGACGATCTGCGGGCGCGACTGGATGCGATCGCGGCGAGGGACAACCCCTTCACCGGCATCCCGGCCGCCGACGCCCGCGATGCGCGATGGGTGAGCCCGGTACTGGTGGGCGAGGTTGAATTCTCCGAGTGGACCGGGGCGGGGCGGCTGCGCCACCCGGTCTGGCGCGGCCGGCGGCCGGACAAGTCACCGGGCGAGGTGGTGCGGGAGTAGAGGGCCGCTGACCGGGGTTTCGGCAGGCTCAACCGCCGAGGCGGGCGCGCAGGGCCGGCCAGCTGGCGGCGAAACCCGGATGCAGCGGCAGCGCGTCGACCTGATGGGTCGGCACCCAGCGCAGCGCGATGCTCTCCTGGTCGCTGATCACGGGCTCAAAACGCTCTGTGGCCCGCACCACTACGGTCGTGTACGACCAGAAACCGAGGTCGAGCACGGAGCTGAACCACACAGAGACCAGATCCGGGGGCACGCCGGCCTCCTCGCCGGCCTCCCGCAGGGCCGCCTCGAGGGCGCTCTCGTGCTGGTGACGCGCCCCTCCGGGAAGCCCCCAGGTGTCGCCCTCGTGGCTCCAGAGCGCACGGTGCTGCAGCAGAACCCCGAATTCCTCGTGGTGCACAAGCAGTCCGGCCGCGCCGTAGAGACCCCAGAATTTGCGGCCGTCAGGCCCATACACCCACCTGTCGCCGTTTGTTCTCATGGCTCAAGCATGCGCCACGGTCCCGTGAGAACGCACCGTGTTCCGGCGGATACGCGACTCGCGGCGCAAGTGGTGGAGGGTGGCAACAGGATAGAACGTGTGCCGGCTTCCGCAGGGTGCGCCGCGAGGGCAGGCTACAGGGCGACGATGGCGTGAATGGGGGCGTCGCCGAGGCGGGTTCGGCCGACGAGTTCGGTCAGTTCGAGCACGACGCCCACTCCGGTCAGGCGGTAGCCGGCGCGCTCGACCAGCCGGGAGGTCGCGGCGATCGTGCCGCCGGTGGCCAGCACGTCATCGACGACCAGCACTCGGGCGCCCGGCGCGAGCTGACCGATCTCGAGCTCGAGGCAGGCCGAGCCGTATTCGAGGTCGTACTCCTCGCTCAGCACCGCTCCGGGAAGTTTGCCGCCCTTACGCACGGCGAGCACGGCGACATCCGCCGCGTAGCCGATCGCCGCGGCCAGCAGGAACCCGCGAGCCTCGATGCCGGCCACCGCGTCGAACTCACCCCGGAACCGGCCGGCGAGCTCATCGATCAGCGCCCGGAAAGCTGCGGCGTCGGCAAACACCGGGTTGAGGTCTCGGAAGAGGATGCCCGCTTGCGGGAAGTCCTCGTACGAGGCGAGAAGGGCATGGACATGGTCTGCAGCGGGGGTGGGCACCCCCCGAGTTTAAGCGCTCGGCCGACCGCTGCCGTCCGGGCCTCCCGAACGCTCCCCGACAGGCCTCCGGACCACCCGTTTTGAACGGTTCGGACAGGGCCCCGTGATAGCCTCGAATTTAGCTAATAAGGTTAGGTACTTTTTCGAGTATCTTGACTGAATCACCCGAAGGGATGGCTAATGCGGCCGGTCGAAGTGCTTGAAGAACTCGTGGTCCTGCTGGACGAGTCCGGCCGCGAAATCGGCACGGCCCCGAAGCTCAGCGTTCACGATACGGACACCGCGCTTCACCTCGCTTTCTCCTGCCACGTGCTCAACCCGGCCGGCGAGGTTCTCGTCACCCGGCGTGCCCTGTCGAAGAAGACCTGGCCGGGCGTCTGGACCAACTCCTTCTGCGGACACCCGCTGCCGGGCGAGGAGTTCCAGGCCGCCATCGAACGACGTGCGCTATTCGAGCTCGGACTCCGGATTGCGAACCTCACCGTCACCCTGCCGGACTTCCGCTACCGTGCCGTCGACAGCAGCGGGATCGTCGAGAACGAGATCTGCCCCGTCTACCTGGCCCGGGCCACCGCCGACCCCGTGCCCAACCCGGACGAGGTCATGGAGTTCGCCTGGGTCGAGCCGGCCGCCCTGCAGCGCTCGGTGCGGGACTCCCCGTGGGCCTTCAGCCCCTGGCTGGGGCTGCAGCTCAAGGAATTGACCAGCTTCAATGCATGAAATCCAGACACTCGGGGTGGGGACGGAGTTGCAGCGTTTCTTCGCTGCCGCCCGCCTGCGGGCCAGTGACTACGGAGATCACTATGTCGCGCTCTGGGACTCCCTCGAGCAGGCCAGCAGCGGCGGCAAACGCGTTCGCCCGGCGCTGGTCCTGGCTGCGTTCACCGGCCTCGGCGGCACCGATCTCACCCTGGCCACCCCGGTCGCGGTCAGCTTCGAGCTGCTGCACACTGCCTTCGTGATCCACGACGACGTGATCGACCACGATCTCGCCCGCCGCGGCGTGGCCAACATCGCCGGGCGGTTCGCCGAACGGGCCCTCTCCCACGGCGCCGGCGACCAGGCCGGGGCGTGGGCCGCGACGGCCGCGATCCTGGCCGGCGACCTCGCACTGAGCGAAGCCCACCGCGCCCTCGCGATGCTGCCGGTCGAGCTCGAACTGCGCGGCCGACTGCTGGATCTCCTCGACCGCGCCGTGTTCATCTCGGCCGCCGGGGAACTGGCCGACGTCACCAACGCCGCCTCAAAGCATCCGCTTACAGTGGCCCAGGTCGTCTCCACCCTGGAGCAGAAGACCGCGGTCTACTCGTTCGAGGCTCCTCTGCAGGCCGGAGCCATCCTGGCCGGCGGCTCAGACGAGGTGATCGGCGTGCTCGGCGCCTACGGCCGCCTGATCGGCGTGGCCTTCCAGCTGACCGACGACATCCTCGGCGTGTTCGGCGACCCCGAGAAGACCGGGAAGAGCGTGCTCACCGACCTCCGGGAGGGCAAGCAGACCACCCTGATCGCCCACGCCGGCACCACGACCGGCTGGCCCGAGATCGCTCCATACATCGGCAAGGCCGACCTCACCGAGGTGGAGGCGGCAACCGCGCGCGACCTGCTGCGGGCCTGCGGCGCCCTGCAGGCAGCGGATGAACTGGCCACCGACCACCTCAATCGCGCCGTGGCCGCGCTCGACACCGCCGCCGTGCCGGACCCCCTGCGCGAGATGCTCACCACCCTGGCCGCCACGGCCGTGAATCGCAGCCGATGAACCGCGACCGCCCCGCCGCCCACACCGGCATCGCGAAGTACAACGCCGCAGCCCGCGCCAGCTCCGCCACGGTCATCGGCCACTACTCCACCTCGTTCGGCCTCGCCGCCCGGCTCCTCGAGCCGCGCGTGCGCAGCCAGGTGCGCACCATCTACGCCCTGGTGCGGGTTGCCGACGAGATCGTGGACGGCGCCGCCAGCCAGGCCGGCGTGAGCGTGGCCGGCCAGCGCGACCTGCTGGACGCCCTCGAACGGGAGACCGCTCAGGCGATGGGGTCGGGCTTCAGCACCAACCTGGTCGTGCACGCTTTCGCGGCGACCGCCGGGGAAGCCGGAATCGACACCAGCCTGACCGCACCCTTCTTCGCCTCGATGCGCCGGGACCTCGACCCGTCGCCGTTCGACGCGGCGGGCGTGGCCGAGTACATCTACGGTTCGGCCGAGGTGGTCGGGCTGATGTGTCTGCGCTGCTTCGTGCAGGACACGCCCCGCACCACGGACGAGCTTCAGGTGCTGGAGACCGGCGCCCGGAGCCTCGGCGCGGCCTTCCAAAAGGTCAACTTCCTGCGCGACCTCGCGGCCGACCGGGACGCTCTCGGCCGCAACTACTTTCCCGGCGTGAACCTGCTGACCATGACCGAGGAACAGAAGAACGAACTCCTCGACGACATGGACGCCGACCTCGAAGCGGCCGCCCGCGTGTTGCCCATGCTCCCGGTGGGGAGCCGCCGCGCGGTCACCGCCGCACACCACCTCTTCGCCCGCCTGTCGGCGAAGCTGCGAGCCACCCCCGCACGAGCATTGATGAGCGCCCGGGTACGGGTGCCGGATCCGGAGAAAATCATGATTGCACTCACCGCATCGTTCGGACCGGGAGCGTGGAAGCGTTGAGCACCCCCGCCACGCACACCGTCGTCATCGGCGGCGGCATCGCCGGGCTGGCCAGCGCCGCCCTGCTGGCGCGCGACGGCCACCAGGTCACCCTGCTGGAGAAGCACGCCACCCTCGGCGGCCGTGCCGGCTACTGGGAGGTCGACGGGTTCCGGTTCGAGACGGGGCCGTCGTGGTACCTGATGCCACAGGTGTTCGACCACTTCTACCGTTTGTTCGGCACGTCCTCCGCGGAGCAGCTCGAGCTGACCCGCCTCGACCCGGGCTACCGGGTGTTCTTCGAGGGCATGAAGGAGCCGGTGGACATCGCGGCCGAGCGGGCCGACAACATCCGTCTGTTCGAAAGCCTCGAACCCGGTGCGGGCGCCGCCCTCGACCGCTACCTCGACTCGGCAAAAGAGACGTACGACATGGCCGTCAGACGGTTCCTGTACACGAGCTTCGCCTCCTTCAAGCCGCTGCTGGTGCCGGATGTCCTGAAGCGGCTGGGCCGGCTGGCCCGGCTGCTGCTGCAGCCGCTGGACAAGTTCGTGGCCGGCTATGTGAAGGACCACCGGCTTCGCCAGATCCTCGGCTATCCGGCCGTGTTCCTCGGCTCCTCCCCCGACCAGACTCCGTCGATGTACCACCTGATGAGCCACCTCGACATGGCCGACGGCGTGCTCTACCCGCAGGGCGGGTTCACCCGGCTGATCGACAGCATCGCGGACCTCGCGAAGGCGCAGGGCGTGACCGTGATCACCGAGGCGACCGTCACCGCCATCCACACCACCCCAGGCGCCTCGACCGCCGTCGCCGGCGTCAGCTACCGCACTGTCGACGGCACCATGGTCACCCTCGACGCCGACGCGATCGTCTCGGCCGCCGACCTGCACCACACGGAGACCGAGCTGCTGCCGGCATCCGCGCAGACCTACCCGGAGCGCTGGTGGCAGAAGCGCGTCTCCGGTCCGGGCGCCGTGCTCGTGCTGCTCGGCATCAAGGGAGACCTGCCCACGCTGGCTCACCACAGCCTGTTCTTCACGAAGGACTGGGCCGAGAACTTCGGCCGCATCTTCGGCAAGACGACCAGCGTGCCCTCCCCGGCCTCCTTCTATGCCTGCATGCCCAGTGCCACCGACCCGGGCGTCGCCCCCGACGGCCACACGAACATGTTCCTGCTGGTGCCGATTCCCGCTGACCCGGGCCTCGGCCGCGGCGGCATCAACGGCCAGGGCTCGGCCGCGATCGAGAAGATCGCCGACGACACCATCGCGCAGCTCAGCGCCTGGGCCGGCATCCCCGACCTCGCCGAGCGGATCGTGGTGCGGCGCACCGTGGGGCCCGGCGACTTCGCCGACGACCTCAACTCCTGGCGGGGCGGGGCCCTCGGCCCGGCGCACACCCTGCGGCAGAGCGCGTTCCTCCGCGGCTCGAACGCCTCGGCGAAGGTCGACGGCCTGTACTACGCCGGCGGAACCACGATTCCGGGCATCGGTCTGCCGATGTGTCTGATCAGCGCCGAGATTCTCCTGAAGCGCATCAACGGCGACACGTCCACGGGACCACTGGCGGAACCGCTGCCGAACTCCGTGCGCACACCGTTGCCGGAAGCCCAGTGACTCCGGTAGCACCGTGATTCTGGTATCACGGTGACGTTCGCGTATCTGCTGACGCTGCTCATGAGCCTGGGGGCGATGGTTCTCCTCGACCATCGCTTCCGGCTCTTCTTCTGGCGGAGCCCGGGGCGGGCAGCCGTCGTGCTCGGCGCCGGGCTCGTATACTTCCTGGTCTGGGACCTGTTCGGCATCGGCCTGGGCATCTTCTACCGCGGCGAGACGACCCTGATGACGGGCCTGGTGTTAGCCCCGGAACTGCCCGTGGAGGAATTCTTCTTCCTCACCTTTCTCTGCTACCTCACCATGAACGCCGTGCAGGGGGCGCACCTACTGCTCGCCACCCGGGCCGCACGTGCCGGCCGGGCCGGCCTCGATGACGGGAGCGACGGATGACGTACCTGCTCTTGAACACCGTCTTCCTCGTGCTCGCCGCGGCCGTGTTCCTCGTGGCCGTGCGCCGCGGCCGGCTCTCCCGGAGCCGCATCATCGCCGCCGGAATCGCCCTCGCCGCCGTGCTCGTGCTCACGGCCGTTTTCGACAGCATTATGATCGGGGTCGGACTGGTCGACTACGACCCGACGCGCATCTTCGGGCTGCGGATCGGCCTGGCCCCGATCGAAGACTTCGCCTACCCCGTTGGGGCAGCGCTCCTGCTGCCCGCGCTCTGGGCCCTGCTGGAAAGAAAACCGAATGACTGAGACCCGCACCCCGCCGTTCTGGAAGACCCGGCAGGTCCTGCTCTCGTCGAGGCCGCTGAGCTGGATCAACACGGCATTCCCGTTCGCCGCCGCGTATGTCGTGACGACCGGCCGGGTGGACGCCCTGCTGGTCGTGGGCACCCTCTTCTTCCTGATCCCCTACAACCTGCTGATGTACGGCATCAACGATGTCTTCGACTACGAGTCCGACCTGCGCAACCCGCGCAAGGGCGGGATCGAGGGAGCCATGCTCGACCCGGGTCTGCACCGCACGGTGCTCGTCTCCGGGATCGTGACGGCCGTGCCCATACTGGTTGCGATGCTCGTGCTGGCCGGCCCGGAGCATCCGTGGTCGTGGTTCATCCTGGCCGTGAGCCTATTCGCCGTGGCCGCGTACTCCGTTCCCGGACTGCGGTTCAAGGAACGCCCGATCGTGGACTCGATCACCTCGAGCACGCACTTCGTCAGCCCCGCCGTCTACGGTCTCGCTGTGGCCGGCGCCGTCGTGACGCCCAGCCTGGTGGCCCTGCTCGCGGCCTTCTTCCTCTGGGGCATGGCCAGCCACGCGTTCGGCGCTGTGCAGGATGTCGTGCCGGACCGGGAGGGCGGCATCTCCTCGATCGCGACCGCGCTCGGCGCGGCGCGCACCGTTCGTCTGGCACTCACGTTCTGGGCCCTGGCCGGGGTGCTCATGCTGTTCACCGGCTGGCCCGGACTGCTGGCCTCGGTACTCGCAGTGCCCTACATTCTGGCGGCCTGGCCGTTCCGGTCGGTCTCTGACGAGCAGGCCGAGACCGCGAACGCCGGCTGGAAGCGTTTTCTCTGGCTGAACTTCCTGACCGGCTTCCTGGTGACCATGCTGCTGATCGCCTGGGTGATGCTCGGGCCGTTCTAGCCTGCTGACCCGTCCCGCCTGCGGGCCGTAGAGTCGAGGGATGGAACCGTTGAACTCCGCCCGCGTCGACAGCTGGACCTGGGCCGTGCGGATGTTCAAGACCCGTTCCCAGGCCACGGCTGCCTGCCGGGCCGGCCATGTGAAGGTGAACGGCGAGCGGGCCAAATCCGCGCAGACCGTGCGGATCGGCGACGAGGTGCGGGTGCGGATCAGCGGTTTCGACCGCATCCTGGTCGTGTCGAAGATCATGGTCAAGCGGGTCAGCGCACCGGTCGCGGCGGAGTGCTTCATCGACACGACTCCCCCGCCGCCCCCGCGTGAGGAGGTGGCGCTGCTCCCGATGCGGGACCGCGGCGCCGGCCGTCCCACCAAGCGCGAACGCCGCGAGATCGACAGACTCCGGGCGCCCGAGGCGTTGCCGCCGGACCCCGACGACGAGTAGCCGGGGTGCGTCCCGACATCCGTGGGCCAGTTCTAGCCGCCGACGTGCGCGCATGACTCCGTGGGCCAGTTCTAGCCGCCGACGTGCGCGCATGACTCCGTGCCGGTGCCATCGGAGTCCCCCGACTTCCGGGCCCAACACGGCCTCCGTCGGCGAATTGCAGGAATCATGCCCGAGGCGGGGCTCCACCCTGACCGGGTCTCCGGAGGCGGCCGCAAGTGCCGCCGGATGGGCAGCTCTCGCGCGGTCCGGGCATCCAGCACGCGCTCCCGGGCGCCGCCCGAACGAATTCGACGGAGATTGTGTCCGAAACGGGACAGAACAGCCCGGAAACCGGCTTTTTCCCTAAAATCTCCGTCGAAGTGGTGAGGCGGCGGGAGCGGCACGGGCCGGAGAGCGCGGCGCCCCGCCGCCAGCCCGTTGGGACCGGCTTCGACCACAGTGACGTCAGGCACGGGACCTCCAGGACAGGGTGATCGGGGCCACGAGCAGTCCGACCTCCGACCTGACCCACCACTCGCCGGTCTCACGGCGTTCGGTAGGGGTGGAGAAGCGGTAGCGGTAGACCCGGGCGCGCACGTAGCGGGGCGGGGCCTGCGGGAACGGGTTGACCCGCAGCATCCGGAGCATGGGCCGGTCGCCCTCGAGGAGGCGGGCCAGGAACATCTCGAACCACCGGGTGTCGCGTGCGCCGAGGGCCAGGAACCACATCAGCCAGTCCAGCCGCAGGTGGTACGGCGCGAATTGGCGGGGCCGGTGCTCGGGGTCGCCGGGCTTTCCGCGGAACTCGTAGGCGCGCCAGCCCGTTTCGTCGGCCGGGTCGGCGGCGTCGCTGCCCTCGATGACCACCTCGTGGCGCTGACGGGTGACCGTGCCGAAGGCTCCGTAGGCGTTCACCAGGTGGTAGCGGTTGAAGCTCGCGTTCATCAGCTGCCGGCGGGCGAACAGGTTGCGCAGCGGCCAGTAGCTGAGTATGACGAGCAGGACCGTGGCCAAGCTGACCACGATCACGAACCAGAGCGGGTCATCCGGCGACGCCGTCTCGGTCCGCAACCACGGCAGCAATGCGCGGAGCGTGACGTCGTCGACGGCGGAGAAGGCCAGCACGATGGTGATCCAGTTCAGCCAGGCGAAGTTGCCGGTGAGCACCAGCCAGAACTGGCTCAACATCACGATCAGGGCCGCGACGGATGCGACGGGCTGAGGTGCGAACAGGAAGAACGGCACGACCAACTGCGCGAAGTGGTTGCCGATGACCTCACCACGGTGGAACCACCGGGGCAGGTGGTGCGCGAACCAGCTGAGCGGGTTCGGCATCGGCTGGGTCTCGTGGTGGTAGTACAGCGCGGTCAGGTCCCGCCACTCCCGGCCGCCGCGGATCTTGATCAGCCCGGCGCCGAATTCCAGCCGGAAGAGCAGCCAGCGACAGAACAGGATCACGAAAATGGGTGGGGCCACCTGATCGGAGCCGAGGAAAGCCACGACGAAACCGGCCTCGAGCAGCAGGCTCTCCCAGCCGAAGGAGTAGAAAGTTTGGCCGACATTGACGATCGAGAGGTACCCCACGAAGAGCAGGAGGAAGGCGACCATCGGTAGCCAGGGTGGCCCGAGCTGCGGCAGCCCGGCCGCGAGGGCCGCCGCCACGGCGGCGCCGGCCCAGGCCAGGACGCGGAGCATCCGGTCGGAGTAATGCCAGTGGAAGACGCTGGGCGACTCGCGAAACCGCACGTGGGCGACGAACCGGGCCACCGGAAGCAGGCCGTGGTCGCCGAGGAGCACGGGAAACTGGTTGAGTGCCGAGACGAAGGCGATCAGGTAGCAGGCTGCCACCCCGCGCTGCAGCACCTGCCGCGCGATCTCGTAGTCTCCGGCCCCGAACCAGTCCATTTGCACACAATCTAGGCCTCCCTCGGCCTGCGTTCAATCGACAGGCGATCAATCGACGAGGGCACCTTGACGGGGGGAACTAAACCGGTATAGCCTTTCTAAACCGGTTCAGGTTTGGTCGGCTGTATACGAGGAGGCCCAGTGAACATGCCTGTGATCATTCCTGCCGGCACCACGGCTAACCCCCGCGCAAAGACCAGCGGCAAGTCCAGCGCGAAGTCTGCCGCGAATCCCCCGAAAGTCACCATCGAGGTGGTCGCGAAGCGGGCCGGCGTCAGTAAAGGCCTCGTCTCCTTCGCCCTCAACAACCGCCCCGGCGTCGCGCCCGAGACCCGGGTGCGCATTCTGCAGGTCGCCAAGGAGCTGGGCTGGAAGCCCTCGCTCCGCGCCCGATCGCTCTCCACCCAGCGGTCCTACGCCCTCGGCCTGGTCATCGCCCGCAACCCGGACGTGCTCGCGTCCGACCCGTTCTTTCCCTCCTTCATCGCGGGCGTCGAGAGCATCCTCGCGCCGGAGGGTCGCGCGCTGGTGCTCAGCGTCGTTCCCGACGAAGAGACGGAGCTGAGGACCTACCGCTCACTCGTGGCCGACGGCCGCGTCGACGGAGTCTTCCTCAGCGACCTCCGGCACGGCGATCCGCGCATCCCGCTCCTCGCCGGCCTCGGCCTGCCGGCGGTCACGCTCGGGCGCCCCGACGGACCCAGCCCTTTTCCCGCGGTGACCGTGGACGACACACCGGGCGTGATGGCATCCGTTGCCCACCTCGTCGCCCTCGGCCACCGGCGCATCGCGCACGTCGCGGGTAGCTCGACCCTGCTGCACGGCAGCCGCCGGAGCGGGGCCTTCACCAGCGCCCTGCGCGAGGCAGGCCTGCCGGAGGGGCAGACCGTGGAGACCGATTTCTCCGTCGCGGCCGGATCGGACGCCACCCGGCGCCTGCTGACCCAGGACACGCCCCCGACGGCGATCGTCTACGCCAACGACCCGATGGCCATCGCCGGCCTGGGTATGGCGCACGAACTGGGCGTGCGGGTTCCCGACGATCTCTCGATCACGGGCTACGACGACATCGACTTCTGCCGTTACGTCTACCCGCCCCTGACGACCGTCAGCGCCGCACCGATGGTGTGGGGCCGCGCGGCGGCAAGCACGCTGCTGGCCCTGATGGAGAACGGCTCGGCGAACGACGTGGATCTCCCGGCGGCCCGGCTCGTGATCCGCGGTTCGACCGCACCGTCCCGCGGCTGACACCGAGCAGCTGACGCAGAAGCGGGACCTGACAAGGAACGGCTCGTACACAGCGAACACAGCGAACACAGCGAACACAGCGAACACAGCGAACACACAAGATTACCGCAGCAAAGCTGCTGCGGGTTTTGAGAAATGGAGCAACACATGCACAGCAATGGAATGGCCAGGCGGATTCTCACCGTCACGGCGGCATCCGCCACCGTGGCCCTGGCACTGAGCGCCTGCGCGTCCGGGGGAACGACAGGCGACACGGCCACCAGTCGGGGGCCGATCACGATCTGGTACTCGAACAACGAGACCGAGATCGCCTGGGGCAAGCAGATGGTGGAAGCCTGGAACGCCGAAAACCCGGATGAGACGGTGAAGGCTCAGGAGATCCCGGCAGGCAAGAGCAGCGAGGAAGTCATCGGCGCAGCCATCACAGCCGGCAACGCCCCCTGCCTCGTGTTCAACACGGCCCCGGTGGCGGTACCGCAGTTCGAGAAGCAGGGTGGTCTCGTCGACCTGTCCGGCTTCGAGGACGGCGCCGCCTACATCGAGGCACGCAGCGGCGACACGGCGGAGCAGTATCAGGGCGCGGACGGGAAGTACTTCCAGATGCCGTGGAAGTCCAACCCCGTGATGATCTTCTACAACAAGGACATGTTCGCCGCCGCCGGACTCGACGCCGAGAACCCGCAGCTGTCCACCTACGACGAGTTCCTCGCCACCTCGCGCACCCTCGTCGAGAGCGGCGCCGCGCCGAACGCAATTTACCCGGCCCCGACCAGCCAATTCTTCCAGAGCTGGTTCGACTTCTACCCGCTGTACGCCGCCGAGACCGGCGGAGCGCAGCTGGTCGAAGACAGCGCGGCCACCTTCAACACCGAGGACGGCGCGAAGGTCGCGGAGTTCTGGAAGACCCTGTACGCCGAGGGTCTCGCCGGCAAGGAGCAGTATCAGGGTGACTCGTTCGCCGACGGTCAGGCCGCGATGTCCATCGTCGGCCCGTGGGCCGTGTCGGTCTACAAGGACGCCGTGAACTGGGGTGCGGTCCCCGTTCCCACCAGCGAGGGCACGCCGGCCGAGGAAACCTACACGTTCAGCGACGCGAAGAACGTCGGAATGTTCACGGCCTGCGAGAATCAGGCCACCGCCTGGGACGTGCTGAAGTTCGCCACCAGCGAGGACCAGGACGGACAGCTCCTCGAGCTGACCGGCCAGATGCCGCTCCGCGAGGACCTCCCCACGGTGTACCCGGAGTACTTCGCGGCCAACCCGGCCTACGAGCAGTTCGGCGACCAGGCATCCCGCATGGTCGAGGTTCCCAACGTCCCCAGCTCGGTTGCCATGTGGCAGACCTTCCGCGACGCGTACACGAAATCGGTCATCACCGGCGAGGGCGACGTGCTGGCCGCTCTTGATGCCGCCGCCGAGAAGATCAACACGCTGATCGCCAAGCCGTAACGGATGTCTCAGTCAACCGCGAGTCGGACCGCCGCCGGGAGGAGCACCACTCCTCCCGGCGGGGGCCCCCGCCGGAGCAAACGCCCCCTCCTGGGCAAGAATCCGTTCGGCCTCCTGCTCAGCGCTCCGTACCTGGTCTTCGTACTGGCGGTCTTCGCCTATCCGCTGGTCTTCGCCTTCTGGATGTCGTTCCACGACTACTTCTTCGCCGCCCCCGGCGCCGACGTCGACCGGCCCTTCGTCGGCCTGGACAATTTTCGGGAAGTGCTGGCCGACCCGGCCATCATCCGTTCGTTCGGCAACGTGGGGATCTTCCTGCTGATCAACGTGCCGCTCACGGTCATCCTCTCGCTCGTGCTCGCCACCGCCCTGAACAAGGCCGTGCGGTTCCGCACCTTCCTGCGCGTGGCGTACTACGTGCCGTATGTGACCGCGAGCGTCGCGGTCGTCGGCGTCTGGATCTTCCTGTTCAGCGGCAACGGCCTTGTGAACCAGATTCTCGGCCCACTCGCCCCCAATCCGGCGTGGCTGATCAACGAGGACTGGGCCATGCCCACCATCGCGATCTTCGTCACCTGGAAGGGCCTCGGATTTTTCATCCTGCTCTACCTGGCCGCCCTGCAAAACGTCTCGGAGGAGCTCTATGAGGCCGCTTCGACGGACGGCGCCGGCAAGATCCGCAGCTTCTTCTCCGTCACCGTGCCGGGTGTGCGCCCGGCGACCGTGCTCGTGATGCTGCTCTCGACGGTCACCGGCGCCAACCTTTTCACGGAGCCGTACCTGCTCACCGGCGGCGGCGGTCCGAACGGGGCGTCCTCATCGCCCGTGCTGATGATGTACCAGCGCGGGATCGAACAGGGATCGCCCGACACGGCGGCTGCGATCGGCGTCATCCTCGTGATCGGAGTTCTCATCCTCGCGTTCATCCAGCGCAAGCTTGCGGGCGGTGACGAATCATGAGCCGCGGGCAGAATATCCTGCGGGGCGTGGTGCTCACGGTCGGGGCTCTCGTGTTCCTGTTCCCGTTCTATTACATGGTCATCGGTTCGCTGCAGGAGGAACCGGACCCGACCGTCGCCGGCGCGTTCCCGAACCCCGCGAATCTGACGCTCGACAACTACGGTGACATCAACAGCCGGATCAACCTTCTTCAGGGGTTGCTCAACTCGGGGATCTTCACCGGTGGCGTCATCCTCTGCACCGTGATTTTCGGTGTCCTGGTGGGCTACGCCCTCGCCCAGCTGCAGTGGCGCGGACGTGGGGTCACCTTCGCTCTCGCCCTGCTCGTACAGGTCGTGCCGTTCCAGCTGCTGATGATCCCGCTCTACGTGATGATCGCCCGGGACTATGGGCTGGCCGACAACTACCTGGGCATGATCCTGCCGTTCGCCATCAACTCGACGGCCGTGATCATCTTCCGGCAGTACTTCCTTCAGATTCCGAAGGAACTGTTCGACGCCGCCCGCATCGACGGCGCAGGCGAACTGCGGATCCTGCGGCGAATCGCCTTACCTCTCGTGCGGCCGGCCCTGCTGACCGTCGTACTGCTGACCTTCATCGGTCCGTGGAACGAGTTCCTCTGGCCGTTCCTGATCACCAAGGAGGCGTCCCTCCAGCCGCTCGCCGTATCACTCGCCAACTATCTCAGCAACATCGCCGCCACCGCGGCAAACCCGTTCGGGGCGGTCCTCGCCGGGGCCTGCGTCCTGGCCGGCCCTGCTGTGATCCTGTTCATCCTCTTCCAACGACACTTCGTGTCGAACAATATCGGCTCCGGCGTGAAAGGTTAGAAATGCCCAACCCCAGTGAATTCCCGTACACCCTGACCCGAATGGGCGTCATCATGACGCCCGAACCGGGCAACGACCTCGAGGCCGAAGGCGTGCTGAACCCTGGCACCGGGCACTCCGCCGACGGAACGCTATATCTCCTCCCCCGTCTGGTCGCCACCGGCAACGTCTCCCGCGTCGGACTCGCGAAGGTCATCATCACCGACGGCGTGCCCACGGGCGTCGAACGCGAGGGCGTGGTACTCGAGCCGGACCGCGGCTGGGAGCGCGGAGCGAACAACGCCGGGGTCGAAGACCCCCGGATCACCTTCGTGCCCCGACTGGGCCTGCACGTGATGACCTACGTCGCATACGGCCCGCTCGGCCCGCGTACGGCCGTTGCCGTGTCTTCGGACCTGCGCGAGTGGCGCCGGCTCGGCCCGGCGCTGTTCACCTTCGACGACGCGCTGGACATGGACCTGAACCTGTTCCACAACAAGGACACCGTGTTCTTCCCGGAGCCCGTCGCCGGACCCGGTGGCGTCGAGAGTTTCGCCGTGCTGCACCGGCCGATGTGGGATCTGGACGAGGTCAAGCCGGGTGAGGGCATCCGTGTTCCCGCGGGCGTCACCGACACTCGCCAGAGCATCTGGATCAGCTACGTGCCGGTCGCGGATGTGCTGGCCGACATTACCAAGCTCGTACTCTGGAGCGGGCACCGCTTCCTCGCGGGGCCGGAGTTCGCGTTCGAGGAGTTGAAGATCGGCGGCGGCCCGGCCCCGCTGCGGGTGCCGGAGGGCTGGCTCCTGATGCACCATGGCGTCACCGGAACCATCGACGGCGCGTTCTCGCAGCAGCAGAAGGTGAACTACGCGGCCGGCGCGATGATTCTGGATGCGGACGACCCGACGATTGTTCTTCAGCGCACGTCGGAGCCGCTGCTCCAGGCGGAGACACCCGACGAAATCAGCGGTATCGTGCCGAACGTGGTGTTCCCGACCGCGATCGAGGAGATCGCGGGGCAGCTGTTCGTGTTCTACGGCATGGCCGACTCGAAGATCGGGGTGGCACGGCTGGATCGCGTGGCCGCGTAGGGGCTTTTCACTCTCCCGGTGGGTGGTGGTTTCGTCGGGGTCATCCCCGGGGAGGCCGCCTTCCCCCTTCCCGCCCCGATGGTCAAGCCGGTGGCGACGCCCCTCCTGGGCTCCTCGAGTGCCGACCTTGCGGTCCTACCGACGCCGAGGCGCCGGCCGGTCAGAAGCGAATAGCCTCCGCCCGCCGCCTCCTTGACCCGGACGCCGCGGGGCTCGGCCAGATCGATACCGCCGTGACAATCGAGAGGCTCGCGGCGACACTCGAAGCCCTCCTGGCAGAGGTGTCGTCGCTGAATGCCGACTAGATCTTCACACGGACGCGACGGATGCGTGACGGGCTCGACGAGGCCGGCATCGCCGCCTGCGAAAAGCAGGCCTACGGCGAACACGGGCCGGCCGAACCCGCCGCGCACGGGGCAGATCGAGGGCAACCCGGTTCCGATCTCGCTGGAAACAATCGACCGGATCCTGGGTGCAACCGGCATCCGCGCCACCACGTTCGACACCGTCGGTCAGATCGTCAACGTCGGCCTCGACGAACGACCCTTCACCGATGCACAGCGGGCCGCGATGGCCGTGCGTGACGGCGGATGCCTGTGGCTCGACTGCGACCGAGCACCGGCCGGTATAGGTCGACTCGGAACAGACGCTGATCGCACCGCCGAGCAAGAGGGCTGGGCTGTGCCTCCGGGTCTCGACGGACTGGACACAGGCGGTGCCTGAATCCGCGGGTAGAAGCCACCGCCGACCGAGATTCTCCTGCGCCAGCCCCGGATTGGCGCGCGCAACTGCTGCAAATTCTGACCGATGTGCCCGATTCAGCCGAAACGGCCCCGCGGCAAATTGCAGGAGTTCTGGACGAGGCGGGCACTCGGGCGCATGACCCGGTCACCCTG